>NZ_CP034562.1:4287500-4587500 GCF_003970675.1 Flammeovirga pectinis | reverse complement strand
CAGGTGTTTTTTGGTTCCTACTTTAAAATAAGTCAAGCCAAAGTAAGTGAATGGGTTAACTTTCTATTACCAATTCTGATTGAAAGTTTACGTAAATGCTTTTTATTACCCGATTCAAATGAGCCATTTATAATACCTTCAAATTTAAATTCAATACTTTGTGATGTTACTGAAAGGCAAATCAATAGAAGTATAGATTATGATGTTCAAAAGGAGTTTTATAGTGGAAAGAAGAAGGCTCACACTGTTAAAAACCTTGCTTTCACAGATGAAAGTGGTTTCATTCATTTTATCAGTAACACTTATGAAGGAAGTGCCCATGATAAAAGTATATGGGATGATATTATCGTGAAAGAATCCTCTATAAATATACTTGTAGACTTAGGCTTTTTAGGTGCAGATAAAGAACACGAAAATGTAATTCTCCCCTATAAAACATCTAAAAAAGTGAAACTATCACCTCTTCAAAAACAGATTAATAAAGGAATATCCAGTTTAAGAATTAGAGTGGAACATGCTTTTTCAGGTGTGAAACGTCTTAAAGTTTTAAGTCAAAAAATAAACCTTAGGTCTTCCGAAATACATGATTACCTGATAAAAATAGGTGTTGGATTACATAACTTAAGGATTAGATTCAGAACTTTAATAAATTAACCGTGATAAAGTCTAATGTATTTACGATGTCTTTTACAGAGCATCATAAATTAATATCAACCGATTATTTATATTTTATTACTAATAAGCCAAAGTTGACTCATTAGATAGTTGTTTATTTTTAATCTTATCTTCAAAAGCAGAAAGAGCAGCTTTAGAACCTTCTCCCATTGCAATTACAATTTGTTTGTAAGGTACAATAGATACATCGCCAGCGGCATAAACACCTGCTACTTTTGTTCTGCAATGTGCATCAATTTCGATTTCACCCATACGGTTTGTATCCAAAATTTCTTTAAATGCTCCACTATTTGCAGTTAAACCAATTTGTACAAATACACCATCTGTTACAACTGTTTCTACATTACCATTCTCACGGTTTTCGTATTTCAAGCCAGTAACTTGTTTGCCATCGCCATCTACCTCTAACGTTTTTGCATTTGTAATTACAGCTACATTAGAAAGGCTATTTACTTTATCTTGTAAAACTTGATCTCCTTTAAGTGTATCCATAAATTCTAAAACAGTTACCTCAGCGGCAATAGAAGATAAATCGATTGCTGCTTCTAAACCAGAGTTACCTCCACCTACAACAACCACTTTTTTACCTTTAAAATAAGGAGCATCACAGTGTGTACAAAAGGCAACACCAGAACCAATATATTCTGTCTCGCCAGGTACACCAAGTTTTCTCCAACTTGCACCTGTAGCAATAATTAACGCAGGTGTAGAGAATTTCTCTCCTAAAGAAGTTGTTACATGCTTTACGCCATCTATAATTTCAACCCCTTCTACCATTCTATTCTCCAATACATCAATTGGATAATCTTTTAAGTGTTGATTTAAATTAGCAGTTAATTCTGCGCCTGTTGTTTTTGATATAGAAATCATGTTCTCAATAGAAACAGTTTCTTTTACCTGACCTCCAACAGTACCTGCTATAATGGCTACAGAAAACCCTTTTCTAGCAGAATAAATTGCTGATGAAACTCCAGCAGGTCCACCTCCAACAACAATTACATCGTATTCTTTTTCTTCTGCATCTTCTAAAGAGAAAGTTGTACCTAATTGCTCTTCAATTTTTCCAAGTAACTCACCCAAAGATGATCTACCAACGTGTAATTGTTTACCATTAAGCGTTACAGTTGGTACTGCTTGAATACCCAATGCTTCTACTTCTTCTTTATTAATACCCCCATCAATAATAGCGTGTTTGATGTTAGGGTTATATATTGCCATTACGTTCAATGCCTGAACTACTTCTGGACAATTAGTACACGTTAATGAGATATAACTTTTTAATTCTACTTTACCAGAAATGTTCTTAATACGTTTTGTCAACATTTCATCTGGAAGGTTTTTACCAATACCATCCATGTTTAACACAGCCATTAACAACGAAGTAAATTCATGTCCGGTTGGCACTGCTCTAAAAACAATACCCGAGTCTACATCTTCTTTTACTATTGAAAAAGATAGCCCTTCACCCTCTGCCACATTCAATGTAATTTTATCTGTAGTAGCGACCACATCTTCTAATAACGATAGTAAATCGCTTTTACTTTTATGATCTGCCGCTACAATTACGTTAAATGTAAATTTGCTTTTTAGGTAACCGAATAATCCTCGTACTTGTTCTTTTAATGCTTGTTCTAACATGACAATATATTTTTAATTTCTTCTGATAAGAGTGAATGGAGTCTATCAAATAAGTAACTTTAACTAGTAACGTATTTAATAGACCTTTAGGTTTAGGTGTTAATTGATATTAAGGCTTAGATTAAACCTACAAGATCAATACTAGGCTTTAAAGTTTCGTTACCTTCTTTCCATTTTGCAGGACAAACTTCTGCAGGATTAGCAGCTACAAATTGTAATGCTTTTAATTTTCTTAATAACTCTTCAGCATTTCTACCTACGTTGCCAGCTACCACCTCATAAGAAACGATTTCGCCTTCTGGGTTTACTATAAAAGTACCTCTTTCAGCCATTCCGTCTTCCTCAATCATAACATCAAAACCTCTTGATAAAACACCAGTTGGGTCTGCTAACATTGGGTAATTAATTTTTTTGATTGTATCTGAAGTATCTTGCCATGCTTTATGAACAAAATGTGTATCTGTTGATACAGAATAAATTTCTGTCCCTGTTGCTTTAAAATCTTCGTACAAGTTAGCCAAGTCTTCTAGTTCAGTTGGACAAACAAAAGTGAAGTCAGCTGGGTAAAAGAAGAAGATAGACCATTTTCCTAAAACATCAGCTTTTGTTACTGTTTCGAATTGGTTGTTTGCAAATGCTTGAACTTTGAAGTCTACTACTTGTTTTCCTATTTGTGACATATCTATATTAATTTTAATTGATTACTCTTTCGATTTATTGTGTTACAAACTTACGACAGATTTAACTATTTGTAAAATTGATTGTTTTTATAATGATATAAATAAAAACTATATCAAAAGATAAATCAGTACCTTTTTAAAATATAGATAATGATAAACTACTACCCAAGCATATTTAAATGCTCCCTGAATTGAGTTGGAGAATGGCCTTCTTTTTTCTTGAAAATTCTTGTAAAGTATAACGGGTCATTATAACCTACTTCGTAAGCGATTTCATTAATATGTAATTCAGAAAATGATAATAATTCTTTTGCCTTGTTTATTCTTTGTGAAGTGATATAGCGAGATGGTGTTTCATTAAATGTTTTTTGGAATTCTCTTTTAAATGACGATAAGCTCATATCACACATTTTCGCCAGTTCTTCTAATGAGAGGTTTGAAAAGGTATGCAACTCTATTACTTTCTTTAATTTTGATTTCCTTGGAGAATATAAATCAGTTACTAATTCTAGCACCGATGTTACATTTTTAGTTTGTACAAGTAACAACACCAATTCTTTGATTTTTAACTCTAAAAGATCATCATTGACTAGAGAGGGATTATCAAAATAAAATTCTAGAGAATCAATAAACCTCGCTACAATTGTTTCATCAACAATATGCTTTGTTTCGGGGTTACTTATCTTTTTTTCTATTAAGGAGGGTAATTCATTTATATATAACCTCTTTAATACATCTGGAAACAAATGAAATGCAATAACATCTACATCTCCTTCATTTTCACGGCCAATAAATTCTAAAAAGTAAGTATCACATTTTAATAGAATTGCTTCTTTTTGTTTTACTTCAATTCTTTCGTGGGCCGAATGAAGCTTCACTGTAGCATCTTTAACGTACAGAAAACAGCCTTCATTTTGGAAAACTCCTTCCTTAGTATAGGGTACAGATATAGACACTTTCTCTACTAAAGGTCTTCCTCTATATTTAAAACTTTGTCTTTTTTCTTTTGACATAAGGACAAATTAAGAAAAAAAGCAATATTTTTTAGGTAGGTACGGAGGGAATCCTAAACTAAGATTTGTAAACTAATGAATACAGCACAGCATTTTATATAGTAGTATTATGTTCAATGCAAAAACGTTAATAATAAAACAAAAAGTAGTCTACTCTATTTTAAATAGTCAACTTAAAATTTGACCTCCTTAATTACTGAAAATAGTAGCTTATTCAAATATCAATAGCTATAAAACGTAATTTATTTATTATGTAAACTACTAATATACTGCGTTTTAAATATACAACAACGTAATGTTATTTTACACCTCTACTTCACTACTATATTATAATATATACAATTTCGATTCGCTTTTTATTCTTTTACACCTCATTTTTTATAGTGAAATAGCACTTCCTTACTTTATTAATCTTTTAAGCGTAAATACGTAATAAATGTGGATTCAAATTCAACTACACCATCTATTCGTATTAGTCATAAATGAACAAATGATGTAAAACTCCAAACAAATAATGAACACTACTTATCTAACATAAAATAACATTGCATATATGAAATGTAATTATTACAACTATTTCTACCAACTAAAAACGAAATGAAAAGATTTTTCAACACTATTTATTTAAAAGCACTATTCTTGATTTCTTGCACGGCTATGCAAGGCTTGACCCTTCAGGCTCAAGATATAAATGTAAACCAAACAGGTTTTTTACCCTCAAGTACTAAACTTGCCCAAGTACCCAACGGAAGCGGATCTTTCCAAGTAGTAAATACTAACACCAATGCTGTAGTATTTAATGGTACATTAAGCTCTTCTATAAATTGGCAAGAAGCACAAGAATCATTCGCTACTGCAGATTTCTCTGCAGTAGAAACTGCTGGAACTTACAAGATAGTAGCAGGCGGTAATGAATCTCACCCGTTTGAAATCGGTCAGAGTGTTTATGATGGAGTTGCATCTGCATCGCTAAAATTTTACTATTACCAAAGATCTTCTACAAGCATTACTTCAGAACATGGAGGAACATGGGCTAGAGGGTTTGGTCACCCAGACACAAATGTAAAAGTACACTCTTCTGCTGGAGGTGGTAGAGCGGTAGGTTCTACTTTCTCTGCTCCAAAAGGTTGGTACGATGCGGGTGATTACGGTAAATATGTTGTTAACTCAGGTATTTCTACTTGGACGTTAATGGCATTTTATGAAATGTATCCTGAATTTTCAGCAGATTTCGATGTAAATATTCCTGAAAGCGGAAATAATATGCCCGACATTTTAGACGAAGCGAAATGGAATCTTGATTGGTTATTACAAATGCAAGACCCAAGTGACGGAGGTGTATACCATAAGATGACAACATTAGGTTTTGAAGGCGAAGTAATGCCAAGTGCTGCACATCAACAAAGATATGTAATTGGTAAAGCTACGGCTGCAACATTCGATTTTGCTGCATTAATGGCACAAGCTGCAAGAGTTTACGCTCCTTATGATGCTGCTTATGCACAACAATGTCTTACTGCTGCTGAACGTGCTTGGAACTGGGGAGCAAATAATGATAATATTACTTTTGATAACCCAGGTGATGTACATACAGGAACTTATGGTGATAATAATTTATCTGATGAGAAAGCATGGGCTGCCATCGAATTATATATTACAACAGGACAAGATTCGTATTGGAATGCATCTAACCTATTAAATCACGGAATGCGCGTTCCTGGTTGGCCAGATGTCGCTCCTCTTGGTTACCTTTCGCTTATAGCAAATAAAGATAACTTAACAAGTGCTGCTAATATCGCAGAAGTTGAATCTCGTGTGATTAATTATGCAAATATGAAAATTGGAGAATTTAATAGCTCTCCATATAAAGTTGTTGAAACATCTTTTAACTGGGGTAATAATGCCAATTTCTTAAATGATGGCATGATTGCTCTTTATGGTTATGAATTAACAGGAAACAGTGATCATTTATCTGTTGCTCAATCTAGTTTAGATTATATTTTAGGTAAAAACCCTACAGGTATGAGCTATTTCACAGGTTTTGGAGAAAACAGACCAATGCACCCTCATCACAGACCAAGTCAGGCAGATGGTATTTTTGAACCTGTACCGGGTATGGTTGTTGGTGGTGCTCAAAATGCATCATTACCAGGAGGCGAATGTTTCCACCCAAATTCAAATATTCCTGCTAAACGTTATTTTGATGATTGGTGTAGTTATTCTACTAATGAAGTAACAATCAACTGGAATGCTCCTATGGTATTTGTTGCAAATGGTATATTAGCTATTGGCAATACGGATTGTGAAAACCCTGCCGTTGTAGATGTACTTATTAATGGTGAAAGTTCTATTACTATTGAATTAGATGAGTCGATTACTTTATCTGCACGTGCATTAAATGAATGTGGTGGCACTGTAAGAGACGCCGTTTTCAATTGGTCTTCAAATGCACCTAATGGTGTTTTTTCGAACACAAGCACACTTACTACAGAAATAGTTACATTAACAGTAGATGGCATTAGTACGCAAGTAACAATTACAGTTGTTCCAGAAAATGCAACACTTGTTGCAGATGCAGAAAATAATGGTATTACAAAATTAAACACTGAGTGGTTTGCTTTAGATGATAATGGTAATGGCGGTGCTTCTACTATTACTCCTAATGCAACTCCTTTACCAATGACAAGTGGTGGTGCTGTTAGTACTTCAAACAGTGTAGAAGTTTCTTATGTATTAAATGAGGGAACTTTAGAATTCAATCCTTTTGTTGGCTTTGGATTTCCATTATCTGAAGAAGGTACAGGTAGAGAAGATATTGCAAGTTCTACAGGAATCTCTTTTTGGCATAAAGGAGATGCAATGATAGTAAAAGTTCCTACCACTTCTATTACAGATTTTGATTACTACGCTTCACCAGTTCCTGCTCATGCAGATTGGACAATGGTAGAATTATCATGGAATCAGTTCTCTCAAGCAGGTTGGGGAGATGCCGTTTCTTTTAACGCTACGGATGTAACAAGTATTCAATATGAGGTTCAAGGTCCTACTGGTACTGCTGGAACAGTAGCTGTAGATGAAATCAAAATTGAAGGAATTGTTTTAACTTTAATTTGTGAAACACCTGAAGTTGCTACTGTTGAAATTTCTGAAGGAGATCAATCAATAGTAATTGATCAAACATTCAATTTCACAGCAATAGTAAAAAATGGTTGTGGTCAATTAATGCAAGATGAGTTAATTACTTGGTCTGCAAATGCACCAAATGGTGTGTATACTGCTACAACATTGGGAGCATCAGATCAGGTTACCGCAACTGCAGGTAATGTAACTGCGGTTATCAATATTACAGTTACTCCAAACCAATCTCCTGTTGCCAATGCGGGTAATAATGTTTCTACTAGTCTTATTAATGGTACTGCACAATTAACGGGTAGTGGTACTGACCCAGAAGAGGATGCTCTATCTTATAATTGGATACAAGTAGACGGACCTTCAACTGCAACTATCCTAAATCCTACTTCAGCAATTACTGTAATCAATGATTTAGTTTTAGGGACTTACGTATTTGAATTAACAGTTACCGATGCTGTAGGTAATACGAGTACAGACCAAGTAAATGTTGAAGTCAAAGACGTTATAAATATGTTATCGAATGGCGATTTCAGTAATGGTTTTGAAGGTTGGACAACGTATATCAACGCAAGTGCTACTGCAAACCATGATGTTGTAGACAATCAATTACATGCTGTAATTAGCAATGGTGGTTCTGATACTTGGCATGTACAATACAATCAAGGAGGTTTAGAAATTGAAAATGGTGCAGAGTATAGAATATCTTTTGATGCTCGTTCATCAAATAATCGTTCTATCGTTCTTTCTATAGAAAAAAATGGTGAGCCTTGGACAGGATTTTTCAGTGCTCAGCCTAGCTTAAATAATAGAACGCAACAATTCTCTTACGAGTTTACAATGGAAGAAGCTACCGAAACAAATGGTAGAGTAACTTTCAATGTAGGTAATAGTAATATTGATGTTTTTATAGACAATGTAGTATTAGAAAAACTACCTAAAGCAAATGAAGCACCTATTGCCAACGCAGGTGATAATCAAGTACTTCAAAACGGTACTAGTGTAACAACTTTAGATGGTTCGGTTTCTAACGATCCTGATAACGGACCTGTAGCCTTAACATATGCTTGGACGCAAACTGTTGGTCCTGCTGTAACATTTGATAATGTATCTGTTGCACAACCTACTGTAAGCGGTCTTCAAGATGACACTAATTATGAATTCTCTTTAGTAGTTTCTGATGGTGAAGCATCTAGTTCTTCTACTGTTTCTGTAAGTCTTCAAGGGAAATTTACACTTAGAATAGAAGCTGAAGAATTTAGTACTATGTCAGGTATCCAAGTAGAGCCTACGGAAGATGTAGATGGTGTGAATAATATTGGATGGGTAGACAGTGGCGATTTTATGGAATACAATGTAAATATTCCAGGTGGCGGTGAAGGAAAATTGAGATTCCGTATTGCTGCTGATGGTTTTGATAATAAATCGTTTACTGTTTCTGCAAACGGAAGCACTTTGGCAGACGTAAATTTCCAAGCAACAGGTGGATGGCAAAACTGGAAAACAATTTCTGTTGATGCTACTCTCCCATCTGGACAAACTACAATTAGAGTACAAGCTTCTTCTGATGGTTTTAACATGAACTGGTTAGAAATTACAAATGAAGAAGGTGATGACGATAACAATGATGCATGTACTACATGGGAACCTAACACGAATTACCCTGTAGGAACTGTAGTGAGTTACAATGGCAATAATTATACATCAAATAATGAATGGAATGGTACTGCTGGAGCTCCAGATATAGCTATTTGGGGATGGAACGCAGGAGGTTCTTGCTCTAGTAATGGCAGATCTGCTGCTATAGAAAATACAACAACGCTCCAACTTGAAGAAGAATTAAGCCTTTATCCAAACCCTGCTCAGCATGAAATAATCTTGAGTGGCTTAGGAGAAGGACAGTTCCAAGTAGCTATTTATTCTATCTCAGGAAAACTAGAAAATTTCTTATCAATTAATAATGCTCAAGGAAGCAAAAAATTAGCAATTGATAATTTAAAATCTGGTTTATATGTAATACAAATTTCTGGCAACAACTTTACAAAAAGCCTGAAATTCCTTAAGAAATAGTTCTTAATTTCTCAACTACTTATAATTAAAGGCTGTCTTTCTAAAAGGCAGCCTTTTTTATTATTTAACTCTATGCATATTTGCTATGTTTCTAATGACTTTTTGAGGTACAAAAAGGACATTTTCTAAAATATAGAGATAGATTTCAAATGAATGACTCTATTCTTTCATAACATTAGATTCGTCAAAAGATAACCCATCAAATTAAAAAGAATCAAAACTAGAAGAGATAGAGAATGATATCATAATAACGAAATTAATAAAATCTTATCTATTAAATCCTGAGAAAAGGTTTCCTCCAAAAGTGAATCAGAACCTTCTATTGTAGGTTTAGGAATTAATGGCGGTAATAGATTTTTTGGTATAGAAACTATTCAAGGTTTTAAGAACCCTTTAACGAACTTAGAAACTTATTCTTTAAGTCTAGGTATTCAAGAAACTACACACGGAGTTATTGATGTTTTAAAGAAAAAAGGTTTAAAAGTAGTTGGAGGAGTATCCAAAATTGGATTTATAGGTGCTTTTGTCGGAGGAATTGTTGTTACTATAACTGTACGAGATAATTAATGACAAGTGCATCTGTTTTAGGTATTTCGTTAGGTATTGCAACAGTTGACATATCTGTTTATTAGTGTAACATCATCTAAACCTATCAATATATTAGGAGATCTTAGTTGGGGATCTTCAATGAATAATGTAGATTGGAGTAAACTCAATATTTTTTGGTAGAATAGGGAAATGATAAATAAAATTATTATGTATATAAACTCTGTATATACCGATATATATATATGGAATTATTTACAACAGAATAAAAAAATTACTGATAATGAATACTTAGAAGATTATGGAAATACTCAAGGTGAAAGATTTGTATCTTTATTCTATATGTCTTTAATTTTTTATTCAACTGGTATTATTTTTTATCTATTAAGTATTACAACTTATCTATTAGATATACCATTATTTCTAACTATAGCTAATAATTTTAGAGTCATATTATTGTTAGTTGCCTTATTTTTAATATTTATGATAACAAATTATGTTACTAAAATTATTATAAATAAAACTCCATCCGTTGACAATGTAAACATTAATGAATTAAGAATAAAAGTCTTTAAACATAGAGTCATTCATGTGCTTTTTTTTATATCAAGCAATATATTTATACTTTTAAATGGACCTATTTATTTCTATTTAAATAAATAGAAATTTTAGAAAGACAGAAAGGCATAGTTTTATCATGCTTTTTTTTGTAGCTGAGGTGGTTCTGATTCATTTTTCGTGAAATCATTTTTTAAAAGTGATTCTATGATCGGAGATGATGCTTTATTTTATCATTCCATAAATTCCTGCCTTTCTAAAATACTACAATTGTCTTTTACTCCGCTATTGTCTCTTTATTCCATGCATATTTGCTATGCACTTTATCTAAAGGTGTTTTCGCAACATGATTAGTATAATTACTAATCGTTTTTTGAGCTAACCCTAAAATTACTTCTAAAACATTTTTATGGGTATAACCTACAGAATAGAAAGCTTCTAGTTCCTCATCAGAAACAAAACCTCTTTCTCTTACCATTGCAAGCGAGAATGTTCTTAGGGCTTCTAATTTTTCCGTTGGCAAAGGTGTTTGATCTCGTAATGCCTGTGTAATTGCTGGATCGACTTTCATCATGTTTGCTATTGCTGTATGAGCAGGCACACAATAATGGCAATCATTTTCTACGTTAATTGCTTGCCATACAACTGTCAGCTCGTCCTTATCGAAAGATGTTTTTACAAAAAAGTCGTGTAACATTAAATAGGCTTCTAGCAACTCCGGAGACTCTGCTAAAGTAGCTGTTAAGTTTGGTAAATAGCCGTAAGCTTTTACCTTTTCCTCTAAAAAAGGTTGACTTTCTTTTGGTGCTGATTCTAGTGTGTGGATCGTGAAATTTTTCATGATTGATTAGATTATTAGGTGTGTTAATTTGTTTTGTCTGCTACAAATCTCTACAATTTAAAGCTTAATCAGATGGACAATAAGTTCAAGGGTATGGACTTTTGATTAATGCAATAATTATGAGATCCTATTTCAAAACTCTTGAACATAAAAAAGCTGTTGATCTTAAAAAGAGCAACAGCTAATACTATTTATTAAACTGGGCTATTGTTATTTCTTAATTTCGAAATCAGCTCCCTCCTTTTTCAATTCACTATTTATTTTTCTTAAATCATTAAATCTTTTTATAGTCATCACACCATCGTAAGAATCTGATTGAACAGGACGTGGAGGATATTTTTCATAAGTACTTTGTAGTGTATTCATCTCTTTAATAAAGATTGGCAACGTCCAAGTGTTTTCTGTAAATGATGTCATAAATACATCATAACGTTCTTGAGGATCAGACCATAAATCATAGATTGCAGGTGTTGTTGCTACATACTTTTCTGGGCCAGTCCATCCTAATGATTGGTTAGGACTATCTGTAGATCCTGCTACAGCTCCATTATCACCTCTTAAATTAAATGTTGCTTTCCAACGTCCAACTCTTACAGCTCCAGGAGACAATTCTTGCTCTGTGAAGTAGAACCATGTATCTCTTTTAAAGGCATCGTTATCACCCGTTAATAAAGGAGTCATATCGTAACTATCAAAAACTGTTGGTTTACCATCTCTATCTTCTGTTGGTACATTTACCCCTGCTAGATTTGCAAAAGTGGCTAAGTAATCTAATCCACCAACAATATTGTAATTATCAACACCCGGCTCAATTACACCTTTCCACATTGCATAAGCTGGCACTCTAGAACCTGCTTCTCTATCTGTTCCTTTAGTTCCTCTAAAAGGAGTATAACCTGCATCTGGATAAACATCTTGCCAAGCACCATTGTCTACAGTAAATAAGATTAAGGTATTTTCTGATATTCCTAAGCGCTCTACTTCATCTAAAATTTGACCTACGTGATGATCTAATTCACAAACAGCATCTGCATATTTAGTTTTTGCTGCAGATTTACCTACAAAATCTTTACCTGGTATATTGGGTTGGTGATTTTTCGCAAAGTTTACACTCATAAAGAATGGTTTATCTTTGTCTTTGGCGTAGGTATCTAATTGTTTAATCACGTTATCCGTCATCATCACATCCAACTCAGGTAGGTTTTCTTCCGTTACTTTTGCTATTTCTCTTACAGGCTGACCTGCTTCTCCTTCTAGAATACCTGTTGTAGCTTTTTTATAAAACGCTATTTGATCGTCCGTCATACCAGGGTGGAACGACTTCATTGTATAGGTATAAGCATTTAAGTGATATAAAATTACACTTTCCATTTTATCGTAACCATGTGCCGTTGGCATTGCATAATCAGACTCTCCTAAGTGCCATTTCCCTGCAAAGTACGTGTTATAACCACCACTTTTTAATACATCTGCTATGGTTACTTCACCGTGAGCTAATCCGCCACCTTGCCCCTGAAAAGCAACTGTTGTCATCCCCGATCGGTTTGGAATTCTTCCTGTTTGCATTGCTGCTCTACCCGGTGTACAAGAAGGTTGACCGTAAAAATCCCAGAATTGCATTCCTTCTTGGTCCATTCTATCAAAGTTGGGAGTAGCCATTCCTCTACCCTCTCCACCGCCATAAGATCCGAAATCGCCCCAACCCGTATCGTCAGAAACAATCATGATAATATTTGGCTTACTTCCTTTTAATTTTTTTGTTGTTTTATTTTGTCCGAAGGCTGTTAAGCCAACTAATACTGCTAATAATGTGAATAGATTTGTTTTCATAATCAATGTGTTTTTTTTGTTGATAGCTAGTTTAACGGCAGTTCTTTTTAACAGATTTTTATAAAACAACATATGACTTTCGAAAAAGAACATCTTACTAAAAAAGACTAATTTTCCATTTCCATCAAATTAAATGCTATAGACAAAATTATAGCCAATTAGAAAGTAAATAAAAGTACAAATCTGTTAAATTTGATAAGCATAGAACTTCTATCAAGAAAAAACAAATAAACTACTAAGCACTTGAGCACAACAAGAAATAGAGGAAAACAATCTAATGATGATACACTCTTCTCAACAAAATGGATTGACATTATAAAAGAAGCAACCGATGATCTTTGCTATTTACTTACAAGAGGTTATCCTGAAAGTTCTGCACTACAATTAGTGGGGCATAAATACAGGTTAAATAAAAGACAACATGATGCCTTAGCAAGAATTTGTTGCAACCATATTAAGGTTGAAGAACGAAAATCTACAGAAATAAACAGTACTAATCTAAAAGGTAAAGTAATAGAAATAGATGGTTTTAATTTATTGATCTTACTAGAGAATGCTTTATCGGGTGCATATATTTTTAAAGCCAGAGATGGTTTGTATAGAGATATATCTAGTGTACACGGCACTTATAAACGGGTTACAAAAACAGAAGAAGCCTTATGTTTAATTGGCAATGTATTAAAAGAACTAGATGTTAGTGCTGTAAGATGGTATTTTGATCAGCCAGTTTCTAATAGTGGTTCTTTAAAAACAAGGTTATTAGAATTAAGTAATACGTATAATTTCTCTTGGGAAGTAGAGCTCGTATTTGATCCAGATAAAGTACTTGCTAAAAGTGAAAGGATTGTAGTATCATCAGATGGTTGGATAATTGACCATGCTAAAAAATGGTTTAACCTTGGAGCTTTTATAATTGAAAATCACATAAAAAGTGCGAATACAATTACGGTCTAATTTGGAAGTAATAAAATGGCATAAAGTCATCATTTCAATAAAAAAAACAAAGTCGTTGATTTCAATATTAACGGCTTTTTATATTTAACACTTCTACTACTTTGGTGTGTAGATAAATTATAGTAACTTTTATAGCGGTACTCCTAATAATTGAAGGATACCACTTTATTATCAACCCATCTCTAGAATAAAATGGCATCTGAAAAGAAACAAAACCAATGGCCTGTCTTAAACTTTAACGACATAAAAGACACACTCGCAACCTTACATCAATGGATTCAGATTGTAGGTAAAATCAGATTAAAAACTATGCCTTGGCAAAACCACTCATGGCATACCACTTTATATGTTTCTCCACATGGCTATACTACTCAAAGTATTCCATATCAAGGTAAGATTTTTCAAATTGATTTTGACTTTGAACAACACAAGCTATTCATTGAATGTACAGGTAAAACCACTGTAAGTTTTGATTTAAAACCAATGACAGTAGCTAAATTTTATACGCTATTATTTGAAGAACTCAATAAGTTGGGGATTGATGTAACCATACATGGTAGCCCGAACGAATTAGAAGTGGCAATTCCTTTTAAAGAAAACACCACAAATAAATCTTATGATGCCAAAGTAGCCAATACTCTTTGGAGAACAATGGTTAAAGTAAATAGCGTTTTTACTGATTTTAGAAGCGATTTTATTGGAAAATGCAGTCCTGTACACTTGTTCTGGGGCGCATTTGATTTAGCTGTAACTCGTTTCTCTGGTAAAGATGCTCCTCTACACCAAGGTCAGATGCCAAATATGCCTCAAAAAGTAATGCAAGAAGCCTATTCAAAAGAGGTAAGTAGTGCTGGTTTTTGGCCAGGGTCAGAAGCATTTCCCTCTCCTGCTTTCTATGCTTATGCCTACCCTAGTGCACCAACATTTGGAGAGCAAAAAGTTTTACCAAATAAAGCTTTTTATAGTACAGAAATGGGAGAATTCTTTTTAAAATATGAAGATGTTATAAAAGCAGAGAATCCTGAAGAAATGCTTTACACATTTTTACAGACAACTTATGAGGCAGCTGCAAACACTGCTAATTGGGAAAGAACTGAATTAGAAAGGGTGAAAAGTGAATAGTAACAATACAAAATAAACGAATACTAAATATTCGCCTTAGAGGCATTCCAAAATAGCTTAGTTAAAAAAGAGCATAGCCTCCTTTTTAACTAAGCTATTTTTTTTGATCAAAAACTAAAAGAGTTTACAAACCCCTAAAGTATAAAATTAATTAAAATGTTAAGGTAGGTTAACGCGTTAGGGATTCTTTTACCTGTTCTCACTTCTATTATTGAAACAGATAATGAATCAAAATTTATATAAAACATCATGAAAAAATTTAGTTTATTCCTAGCCTTATCAATATTTATGTTAATAGTTGGTGTAAAATATTCTAATGCTCAAGTTGTAGGAGATAATCTCGACTACTTTAATGCTCAACGCCAAGCAGTACAAACAACAGTAAAAGTTATTGATTTCTCGGATAAGACAAATTACCAATTAGCAGAATATCTTTCTAAAATTGATAGAGATACTGTTCCTTCAGAAGTTCTAGAACAATATGCTGCTGTAGTAGAAAATAACCGTAAAATTGCTCCTGAATATGTTGCAATGATGGAAATGCAAGCCAAAATGAGAGGCGTAAATGTTGTTCAGTTATTTGCTGAAGCCAGCTATGTTGATGTAGAAGTTTCTGAATATGGGAAAACAAAAATTAAGCAAGCATTAAAAGGTTGTACATCTTTAGCTTTTAATAATGGTATTGTTGGTCAGAACAACGATATGGGTATTGATTTTCTAGAAGGTACTCCTACTGTAATGATTAGAACCAAAAATTCTTTGTTTATTCCTACAGATGGTGCACACTTTCAAGGAATGGGCGAACATGTGGGCATTGTTCTTAATACAATCATTGATTTAGAATCAGGTAATACATTAAGTAAAGACAATATTGTATCTACAGATGCAGTTTTTGCCATGGCAGTACAATGTAAATCAGCAGATGAATTCTTAAAGAAAATGGAAGGTTTTGCCACACCATCTCCTATAAATTTCACTATTGCAGATGATAAAGGTAATCACTATGCAGTAAGAATTTTTGAAGACCGTATTGAAGTAGCTAATCATGATGCTAGAGGTAGCTATAGTGCGAACCACACGCAAGCAACTAAAGATGCAATGCTAGAAAAATTTGATATCTACACTGCTAACAGTTATACATCAAATACTTTTGCAAGAGAAGAAGCTGCTGGTTCTTTCTTAAAATACACACCCGAATTAACTGTCGGTGCAATGCAACATGTTTTTAGTGTTCGTCCTATCAATATTTCTAAAGATGCTCCAGAATCTACTTTCGTAACAGTACAAACAATGATCTTCGATGTTGCAAATGGTATTGCTTATATCACTCCAGATAACCCTCGATTTGTTGAGTACACTAAAGTCGAATTAAATACAAATACACTTAGTAAGTAGTTCCCATTATTGATAAGTAAGCCTAACAGATACCAAAATGAAAAAGTTATATAAGTCTATTGCAATTGCAATGTTGTCGATAGTATCGTTTACAGTAGCAGCTCAAGATACAGCTCCAGAAATTGATAATGCTAAACCAACCAACCTTTATACATCTGTGATGGCAGAAGGTGAGTTATCTGAAAGTGGTGCCGGAATGAGATTCTCAATTGATAAAGCATCCGCAGATGGTAGAACAATGATTGTAGGTGAGTTACCTGTTATGTATGACAATAATACAGGGAAGGTAAATATAGAAAATGCTCGATTAAGAGTATTCCACGTAGTTAACAAACAGTATGATAAAGTAATGGGTACTTGGGGTGCTAGTGTTGATGTAATTGCTCCTGGTGGAACCGATGATATGTGGATGATTAGTCCTGGTGTACTTCTTGGAGTTATGGCATGGGAAAAAGTACAATTCTTTCCAATTATTTCCTATCAGTACAGATCTAATTTTAAAGGAGCTGTACAACACGGTATGAGTTTTCAAGTGGTAACTCCAATTCAAATTAACGACAAGTTTTTTATTAGAGCTACTCCAGCAATTCAGCTTCCTGACTTTAGAAATTCAGGTACAGACATATCATTCGAACTTGGTTCTTTTGTAACAATTAGTAATAACTTGCAGTGGACTACCACCGTAACAACATCACAAAACTATGGTAATACTGTTAGAACAGGTATATCCATCTTCTTGTAGAAAAACTATTTATAGTAAAAAAAAAAAACACCCTGCCAATAGAAAATATTGTCAGGGTGTTTCTGTGTCGTTCCTTATATCAAAATCTCTCTTACCAAGCTATTTAATAATAACTTAGCGATAGATTTAGTTTATTGTTTTACAACTTTCAGTTGTTTTGTATATTGATCATTTTGGATATTGATAAAGTAAATTCCAGATTGATACATTGACATATCAATAACTGATTTACCTTGTCCTAATTCAAAAGTACCAATTACTTTTCCGTCTAAATTAAATACAACAACCTTTTGATTTAATTCAGGAAGGTCAATCGTTAACGAGTGAGTTACAGGGTTTGGATAATAAGATATTATTACCTCATTAGTATCAATTGCTGTTACTTCTCCGTTATCATTATCTACATCATCATCGTCAGAATCATCAGGATTATCCGTGTCATCGTCACTATCTGAATCGTCGTCTGTATCATCAGCAATCGTCGTAATCTCTATTGTTACAGATGATTCAGATGTTCCTCCTTCATTATCTGTTGCAACAGCAGTAATTTCAAAAGTACCAACTGCATCTGCTAACCAAGATAATACATAAGGAGCGGTATCAAATGATCCCATTGAAACCTCATCAATAAAGTATTCTACTTTAACAATTGTACCGTCTGTATCTGTTGCATCAACATTAAGATATATCGAAGTACCTACTTCAAAAGTAGTTGCTGTTGTAGTTAATGCAATTGATGGAGAAAGGTTTACAATTTCCTCATCTAAAGTGAACGTCATTTTACCAAGGTTAAATTCTCCTCCAATAAATACAACACGTAATACATGTTCACCTGCTGAGAGTTCTATATCAGAAACTGTCTTACTTTCCCAACTGTTCCATCCAGCAGTTGTACTTACCTCAATATCACCGGTTACTTTATTGCCATCTACTTCTAAGTAAAAAGGTCCACGACTAACTTGGTTATCTGATGCGTATCTAAACTCAAAAGAATACAACCCTTTTGTAGCAACATCAACAGAGTATCGTAACCACTCTCCAGGTGCAACCCATCCGATGGTAGCTCCTTCTTCATCACCTAAAACAGCATCTACAAACTCTTCTGCCCTATAATTTCCTTCATTATTTTCTGAAGTATCGAAATAAGTAACTCCTTGTCCGTTTCCTAACTCAAATACATCATAATTTGCTGCTTCAATTACACCAGGAATAGCAGAAGATGTTCCTCCATAAGGTGTTACTTCGCCTAAAGTTAAATTTACAACTTCCGATGTGGCAGTGTTATCATTTACATCACTAATAACTACTTTTAATGCTACTGTTCCATTTACATTTGCAGACCATAATAAGGTATAAGGTGCTGTAGTTTCAATGCCTAAAGAAACATCATTAGCAAAAAATTCTACTTGCTTAATAGCATCATTTTCTGTGGATGTATTTACAGTAATAGCTACTTCCTTACCATAAATTAATACACTTCCATCAACTGGAGCCTGTATAGAAACAGTTAACTCATTTGGTTCTGGATCGACATTATCATCTTCATTGTCATCATTACAACTTCCCACCTCAAAAGATTTTATATCTTCGATTGTGTTACGCTCTCCTCCTTCCGGGTGAGAATAGGTATAATAGAAAGTAATTGTACTACCTTCTGCCGCTGTTAATTGGAACGGTTCATTTGGCGTTACATTGTGGCCTCCTTTATCTACACCATCTACAGAATAATAAAGAATTAAAACGCTACTTCCTGCACCACTAATTTGTGGTTGTAAAGTTAATGTAGGGTTCTCTAGATCTTCTGAGAAAAGGTAAGCAAAATCGCCATTAGCTGCCACACCTTCATAACAAGCTGAAGCCGAAGTTCCTACTATATTTATTTCTGTAGATGTGCCAATTTTCCCGTCATTATCAGTAGCTTGTGCAGTAAGAACAACCTGTCCTTTTAATAAAGTCCATTCCACTTCATAAGGAGTTTCTGTTACTACTCCAATCGAATTTCCATTTGCAAAAAATTCTACTTGAGCAACTGTACCGTCTCCATCATTAGCAGATGCCGTAATTGTAAGTGCTGTACCTTCTTTTATAAATTCACCATTCTCTGGAGAGGTAATTTCTACTGTTGGAATAGAAGTATCTACAACTATGTTTTCGCAAGAACCTACTATATACTGATTAGGATTTGCTGATGTATTTCTTTCTCCACCTGCTGGATGTGTGTACGTATAATAAAAAGATATTGTGCTACCATTAGCGGCATTAACTTGGAACGGGTCTCCTGCTGTTGCAGAATAGCCTCCATAGCCACCTCCATTAACTGATAAGTATAAAATACATACCGGTGAACCCATTCCTTCTTGATTTGGGTGGAATGTTAAAGTCGGATTCTCAGCGGCATCAGAAAACTCAAAGTCATAATCTCCGTTTTCGCTAGTACCTCTACATGGAGGTGCATCTTCTGTTACAATACGAACAGATGGAGCGGTTGTAGACTTTCCATCATTATCTGTCGCTACTGCATGGATTGTATATTCTTTTGCTTCAGATGCCACCCAAACTACATTAAAAGGTGCTTCTGTTACAGTTCCTACAGATTCATCATCAACAAAGAATTCAACTTGTGCTATAGTACCGTCTAAATCAGTGGCTGTGGCAGAAAGTGTTATATCTTTATTAATATAAAATGATGCTTGATCCATTGGTGCAGTTAAACTAACTGATGGAGCAATTGTTCCGTCTGTAGTTGCTACTAAAAGCAACTCATCTGTACTTGTGTATTCACCGTTATTTACTGTTAACTCCACTAAATATGTTCCCTCTACTAAAGCATAGATCGTTGGCATTGCACTTGATGCATCCGAGAATTCAATCACACTTGGGCCATATACTTGCGACCATTCAAATGTCAAAGTTCCATTATCAGGATCTGTACTGTTTGATGCATCTAAAATGGTATCATCGCCAGATAAATTGATAATTAAATTGTCTCCAGCATCGGCTACTGGCTGACTGTATGGTAAATCTCCAGAAAGCTCAAATGTTAAGCGACCTAAGTTAAAACCTCCATCACTAAAAGCTACTCTTAAAATATGTTTTCCTGCTGACAATGGAACATTTTCTACAACACCTGTTGCCCATGTACCCCATCCGCCAGTAGACGTTACCGAAATATCATCGGCTACAACTTCACCATCAGAAGAGATAGAGAAAGGTCCACCTGTTGCATTATCAGATGCATATCTAAATGAAACAGTATATAAACCAGATGTTTCTACTTCTACTGTATATTCCATCCATTCTCCAGCTGCAGTCCATCCTACTGTAGCACCTTCCGTTTCATCGTAAACATTATCAACATATTCTTCTTCTCTAAAGTTGCCCTCATTAAAGGCAGACTGATCACTATATGTTACACCCTGCCCTAAACCTCCTTCGAAGGTATCGAAATTACCTGCTTCTAAAGTACCTGGAATTACAGTTGACTCTCCTCCAAAAGGCACTTGCAAACCAACAATAACTGATACAATATTAGAAACACCAAACACATCTTCATTATAAATTTTTGTGTAAAATTGATGCTCACCTGCAGCTAAATTTTCCGCTTTAAAAGTATATGGTGATGAAGTCACTTCTCCTAAAAGTTCTCCTTTATCAAAGAATTCTACTTTTGTAGGAGAAGTCCCATCAACAGTTACAGTTAAATCAACAGCTCCATTTACAGCCGCCTGATTAAAACTGCTTACTAAAGTACCTTCTATATCAACATCTCTGTTTGTTGCCGTAGAATTTGCGGGTACAGTTAGTTCGTATCCATCAGAAAAAGAAACAGAGATCTCTGTATCTCCATAATTATGAGCTACATACGTCATCTCTCCCTCTTTATTAAAAGCAACACCCATTGGGTAATCAGCAGTAATTGTTGCGTCTACCTTACCCATTGCATTCATATTATGCAACCAGTAATAAGTTTGTGCATCTGCCACACCAAATTTCATTGCTCTTTCTGGATAGTCGTTATACAAATCAATTGCCTTAGCAGGATCTGTAAAAGATAAGTAGCTCCACATCACATCGTACCATAGATTTGGGTTATCTATTTTGTTTAATACATCCGTATTTTCAGATATTTCATTCCATAATTTTTCTACGTATTGCGTATTATGTCCTAAATACAAAGCACCGCCATGAATTGGATACAATTCTATATTGTAAGAAGCAGCAATATCTGCTGTCCAAAATGTTCCATTATCATAACTATTTCCCCAAACCCTAGATACTACACTATAAGGTTGATCATCTTTAAAATTGCGTTCGTTCACATCGAACCAATATTCTTCTACAGCAGTTTGTTCTGTAGTGTATAAGTAGATACCTAAATCTCTAATTTCATCATTGCCGGTAACCGTTCCCCAGTGAATTAAAGCAGAGTGAAATTGCATACTTTCAGAAGTTGATTCTTGATCATTGCCTTGTGGGAAAGAGGCAAAACCATTAGCCCAACAGTGCCCTGCATACGGACTAAAGCTTCTTAAATAAGGGAAGGTATCATCATCTCTATTTGGAGAAGAGGCATCTCTTACTAATAAGTTTATCATATCTCCGTATTGGTCTGCCCAACCCGGCTCATACTGTTCCATAAATGCAGCTGCATGAATAAAGTACCCCCAATGGAAATGATGATCATTTAAGTTAGAATCCTGACCATGACCGGCAGGGTAACCTAACAATGCTGACCAATCTTCGTTGTAATAAAATAAGAACGCAACCTCACCTTCTTCAGCTGTTAGCCAATCTTCTAAACGTTCTTTTATAGTTGCTACTAATTTATCTCTTGTCTCAGTATTACCAGATAAATCTGCTATTCTTGCCGTTTGAATCAAGCGGTTCATTGCTTGTCCTTCATTGTAAGAATCCGTCCAAGAAGCTAGACCCTCGTTTTCTAAAGCCGTTACTTTATCATTTAAGGCTGATACATCAAACCCATCGCTATAATTGCTTAAATAAGGAAGCGTTGGTAATATACCGTGGAAGGTGTTTTCAACTACAAAAGAGGTTCCCTCAATCATCTTGAGTTCCCCTCTTACAGTTGAGTAGTTAATAATTGATGGTTGTGTTGAAGTCGATGATAGATTAGCCCATTGATGTGGAAGTAAACCAATAAGCATATCTTCTGAATTTCCCTCTTTAATATCTGTCTCTACAGAAAATGTAGTTGTTAAAACAGATGAAGCCTCATTGAAATCCCAATTAGCTGTTGTGTTAACTGGGAATACGTAAGCATATTTTTGATAATTAGTTGCTTCAGCACTTACATCTGAAGTAGTTAAGGGCAGCATTACCATAGACCAATAGTTTTCTCCATTTAAAGTAGAGGAGTAAGTTGTTCCTTCTAAGGTCCACTCACTACCACTTGGTGCATAGACAACAAAGTCAGCTCCTTCTCTTGCATTTTCAATAATCAAAACCTCTTCAGCTACCGTTACAGTACCATGATTAACAGTTACCTGAGCAAGATCATCAGTAGATTTATTGAAATAAACAAAAGGCATACCTATCCCAGAAGTAGCCTGGAAATGGTGAGAGGCATCGTTCCAATCCATTGTAACAGTCCAATCACTATGGTCTGCAATTGTTGTTTTTGATGCATTTAACCCATCAACGCCTACTACGATGGGTAATAAATCATCAAAAACACCCCATGAAATATAACTCATTACTAGTCCATCGTTGGTTGTTTTCATTGCCAACGGATAATTAAATAAATTCGATGCATGATCACTTTGAATTAAAGTAGACCACCAATCGTTAGTTGGTACAGGACTCCCTAAAGCATTTTCACTTAATTGAGGAGTACCTGATGGGTATGAATTTCTACCTGCTGCATCTGTACCAGGAAAAGTAGTAGTGTAGCTCCCATTACCTACTCCAGTTACTTGTGCAAAGCTGGTAAACTGAAGTGCAATAAAAGACAAAGCAGCCCATAAAAAAGCCATTTTAGTCGTAGTTGTTTTTCTCATATTTAGTTAAGTAATAATTAGCCTATTTTAGAGTAGGCTCTCAATTCAATAGTTATTGGTTTGCTTACTACATTCTTGTGCACGGTCAATAGTTCGCTTTTTCAAATCATAAAATTTATCTAGATAATATCTATTATGCCTTTCGGCTAGCAACTTGAGAAAACAAACATATAGGATCACTTATAAGCTTCAAAATTTACATAAAAACCACTTTATCACTTAAAAAACAATATTTAAAATGCTGTATTACAGCATTTTAAAATACATTAAATTTGAAAAGGTTATAATTTTTATCCATCTAAAAAATATAGTTTTAACATAAAAAATGGCGAAAAATGTGTCTTTCGGTGTAAAATTGATCAGAATATTTTTTGATGAGTAGAATTATTTATTAATTGTCTACAGGTAGGTAAGTACTAAGAATCATCTGATTTTTTTGAAAGTCTACAACAATAATAACTATCGCAAAATAGACCGTTTTTTCCTTCCAATATCAATCTTACTTAATCTATTTATCACTAACTTTTTTAGCATAATGCTTTTTAGAATTCTTCTATTCGCTCTTGTTTTTTTTAGTATAAATGTAAATGGTAAAACACATCTACTAGATACCGTTACTTTAAATACTATTAATATTGATCAGATTATTGAGAAACAATCCATTGGTATTTTTGAAGATAACAGTAATTCATTCTCTTTAAATGAGATTTTAACCCTACATGAACCCTTTAAAGTTTATGGAGAAGATGACCACTTTTATATTATTCAGGATACGGCACAAACGTATTGGGTAAAAATGATTTTTAGCGGAGAACGACTTTATCAAGGGCACCTACTTTTAGAAGTTTTAGATAGTCACATTGATTATTTTGAAGCCTATCAACAAATAGGAGATGCCAAAATAAATGCTGTGGCAAGAGGTGGTTATGATATTGAATTTAATAAAAGGTTGTATTCGCATAAAAATATTGTTGTTCCACTCCCTCCAATAACTAAAAATAGTTCGCTTACAATTTACCTTAAATACAAAACACGTTTTAAAAACATCTTTCTTTATAAAGTAAAAGACGATAAATCTTTTATTCGATATGCCAATGGTGAGTATATTCTACTCGGTGGCTTTTATGGGATGCTTTTCTTACTTGCTATTTATAACTTAATGCTGTTTGTTACTTTAAAAGAACGCTACCCTATTTACTTGTCATTTTTTGTAATTAGTAGTATGCTTGTTGGTTTATCAGAAGATAATTTAGGGTTTCAATACATTTGGGGCGATACACCTTATCTTAATTATGTGATTAAGCAGATTACTCCAGCTTTGTTTATGATCTCTGTTGTGCTCTTTTCAACATCATTTTTAAAAATTAGACGCGATCATAAAAACATATATATAGCTATATGGATAAGTGTTTTTATCAATATTGGCTATTTACTTATCTTCGGAGATTTTAATCATTTCTTATGGCAAGCTCCTACTTATCTTCTTCCGTTTCTATTGGTATTTGGGTATATGCTCTATTTAATAATGAAGAAAAAATTTAAACAAAACTATTTTATCAGTGGGTATAGTACTATAATATTAGGTGTTATTTTTCTGGTATTAAGAGGATATGGCCTTTATTTAGACAGTATTATATATGTGTATGCTTTTAATATTGGGCTTATCATTAATGTATTCTTAATGACACTTGGCCTTGTTCAGAGTTTTAAATTGTATAAAGATGAAAAAGATGCAGCACAGCAAAAGATCATCTCTAATTTAAAAGAAAGAGAAAAAATTATTGAGACAAAAGTAGTTGATAGAACCCAAGAGGTCGAGAACCAAAAACAAATCATCTTTAAGAAAAATGAAGAGCTAGAGGTTGTAAACAAAATGCTTACAGACCATAGACGTACTATTGAGAAGATGAACACTAAACTAACCATTGAAAATGAACAATTACACGATGATGTATCTGAACTCTCTAATGCACGTGTTTTATTAAAAGAGGTTAGCTTTGAAGAGTTTGAAGAATTATTTCCAGATGATATCTCATGTTATAAATACCTAGCTAAAATAAAATGGAATGATGTATTTGCATGTAAAAAATGTGGAAGTACTGATTACTCTAATGGACAAGGGCACGAAGCTAGAAGATGTAAAAAATGTAGCTATAATGAATCTGCTACTAATGGTACGCTATTCCATCGTCTGCATTTTCCTATAAGAAATGCATTCCTTCTTCTATTTATTGTATATGCAAACAAAGGCAACATTCCCTCTTCTAAACTCGCAGAGATGTTAAAAATGAGACCTAACACCTGTTGGAAATTTTACAATAAGATTAAAGAAGCAATGAAAGTAAAATGTGATGAGCTAGGTTCCGAAGAAGAATTATTAAAAAAAGGATGGGAAGAATTGATATTTATCCATCAACCAAGTTAACAAATTCACATGTTAATAAGCAACTAATAGATAATCAATGATTTAAACAAGTAAATAAATTCTAAATAAAAGTTAATGATTTTGAGGTAGTTATATAAATATGTTAAATATCTAAGATAGATTATTTTGATTATTAGTATAAATATTCAAACTTTCGAAGTGCTATATATATTTTTTAATTATTTTAAAACAAACTACTCGAATGAAAAATTTATTCACTTTCCTACTACTTAGCGTAATGGCTTTCTCTTTTGTTTCTTGTGGAGACGAAGACGAAGTTGCTGCATGTGACACTACTCAGGTAATGGTTGACTTGTTGGATGCTACTGAAAAGTATCAAGCTATAGTCGATGAAGATGACGTTACTTGTGAAGAAATTAAATCTGCATCAAAAGATTTAAATGATTTCGTGAATAGTAACAGATCATGTATTGACGATGCAATTGATGCTGGTTCTGATACTACTGAAGAAGCTGAAGAAGCTAAAGCACAAATTGATTTTGCTCAAGCAATTCTTGAAGCAGCTCTTATTGCTCCTTGTATCTAGGAAAGAATTAATATTCTAATATTAACCCTTGATAATACTATTAAAGTACTATCAAGGGTTTATTTTTTTGCCTGGAATTAATAAGAAAAGGCGGAAAGAATTTGAGAATTCATTCTAGAATAATAGTAATGCTTACTCCCTTCTTTTATACTTTTATTAATTACGTAATCAATAAAAATTGACTTTTCATTCTGTAAAGAGCCTCCTTCAATATCTAATTGAAAAGATGTTTTTGCCTGTTCTGGAAATGAAGACAGCATCATCATAACATCATTTACATCCCCATTAGATAAATAGATTTTTAAACTTTTTGCCAAGTCTAAAATTTCGTTCATCAATTTTTGAAAAATGAACATATAATCTTCGTTATTTCTTAATTGGCCAAAAGTAATACCATACGAAGAGGTAAGAGCACTTATTGGAGATACAAATAAGAACTTCTTCCAGATTACTTCTTTAATATTTCTTGTGTAATTAGCATCTACCCCAAAATCTTTAAGTAATTTCTCTAGCCATTGATAATCTTGAGAGAGCGTTGTCCCAAAAAACACTTTACCCAGCCCACCTTTATGGGTCACCTGCCCTGGAGCAACCTGATTACTTATAATGTATATACACCCCTCTAGTATTTTACATACTGGATGAGGAATATAACTTGCTATCAGTTCTTTTGCATTAACTCCATTTAATAAAGGCAATAGTAATGTTTCTTCTTGTAAACATGGTAAATACCGATTTAAAGCTTCTTTTAATTGATATGATTTCGTAGCAATAATTAATAGATCTAATTTGCCTATCTCAGTAGGATCATCAGAGACAAGATGAGGGTACACGACCTTTTCTTTACCATCTGATCTAAAAAGCAAACCATTTTGTTTAATCGCCTTTTTTGTTGCTCCTCTACAAATAAATAGGACTTCAATTTTATCATGATGTTTGTTGTCCGAAAGTAATTGAGCACCAATAAAGCCCCCAATACCACCGATTCCTAGAATTCCGATGCGCATTTTAATTAGTTTTTAAAGTAAGTTAGATTTTAAAAGTTGATTGTTCTTATCATGAGAAAAAGAGGTACTCGTTGTTATTTAAAACACAAGTACCTAAACCTCCCACTAAAAGCACATTTATTTAATTCATAGCCTGTGATTGATCTTCAAGAAGTGTAGCTAATTCAATAAGGTCATTCACCTCATACGTTGGTTTCTCTACTAATGGGTAGAGTACTTTACCGGGTCTAGCAATAAATGCCGTTTTTAGCCCTCCCGCTTGAGCACCTGCAATATCCCAACCATGGGCTGCAACCATTAATGCTTCTTCTGGTTTTACACCCGCTTGTTTTAGTGCCCATTTATAGCTTTCTAAATGAGGCTTATAAACTTTAATTGCTTCTATACTTAACATACCATCTAGATAAGGCGTTAAGTTGGCGTTGTCCATTTGTGTCTTCACCCCTTCAAAAGATGAGTTTGTAAGCGTAATTACTCTATAACCCTTGCTTTTTAAAATTTGCAATCCTTTTTCTACATCTGGGTGTGCAGGTAAAGACCTTAATGGGGTTATAATTGCCTTTTTTGCATCTTCTTTAGTAAGGTTGATGTGATGGCTTTCTGCCACCATCATTAATGTAGCCACTCCAATCGTTCCGAAGTGCTCATAACGATTAATATCACTAGCTACTAAAGAATAATGAAGCATTTTTGAGAACCATAAATCCAAAAGATCACTCCTGCCATCTAATGCTTTTGCAACAGAAGATCTCATGTTATTTAAGTCAAGAATAGTTTCGTTGACATCAAGAAAAATGACTTTAATTTCTTGTTCTTTTCTAATTTCCTCAGTAGAAGAAAATGAAGATGTTAGAATAGAGGTGATAAATAGAAAAAATAACGTTTTCATAAATTTAGCTGGTTTAGAGTGTAATAAAATAGGATGTGTAAAAATTGGTCATACCCCGTTACAGGTATTTTATCTGTATTTTAATTAGTTTAAATGATTGAGAGTTGATTATTAAGTTACTTTAATTGCTCTATATAATGGTTTACTGCAAACAGGTAGTTATCAAAAATTATATCATCTCTATATAATTTTCTTAACCCTCGAACACCTTCAAAGGAGCTGATCAAAAAAACAGCCACAGCATGAGTGTTTACATCTTGCTTAATTGTTCCTTTATCCTTTTCTACGTCAAGTGTTTTGGCAAGAACTAGACGCCATTCATCAATAATTGTTTTAAGCGCATTTCTATATACTTCTTCACTTCCGCTTATCTCATTAATTAAATTGTTTGTAGGACAGCCTTTTTCTTTTTCATAGGTAGTGAAATTTTTAATTCTAAGCGTAAAAATACTTTTAAGATTTTCTATAAAATCACCTTCTTCACTTAAAGGATTAATCATATTATTTACTATTCGCTGCTGAACAATTTGTGTAATAACAGCTTCGCCTATTTCTTGTTTATTTTTAAAATGATGATAAAAAGCTCCTTTGGTAAGAGCCGTCTCCTTCATTATTTGGTTTATACTTATCAAATTAAAACCATCTCTATAGAATAATTTAAACGCTGTGTCTAAAATTAATTGTTTAGTGATTTCTGATTTTAATTTCTGTTCCATAGTCGTAAATGTAGCAAATCAATAAAACATACCAAATAGAATGTTTTTTAATTTCGAATCATTAACTCATGTTAACCAATTGTATTAACTAAGAATTTCATTGAAATTAAATAATATAATGTATAACAATTTAAATAACTCACCCAAATCTAAGGTTATTACATTTAACATATTTTCATGTTTATACTATATTCATTCACTGCCTCGTTAATCTAAATAACTTAACAAAATAAGTCTTTAAAAATGAAAAAAATACTTGTACTTCTTTTCTTCATCCCAACGCTATTATTTGCTCAAGAAGAGCAGGAGAAAAAAGATGAAGCTGCTGCTAATGCCAATAACCCTCTTGCAGATTTAAAAGCATTCAATATTCAGTTTAACTACATGACAAATTTAACGGGGGTTGAGGGTACCAACATGGTCACTTCTTTTAGGTATGCACAACCTGTAGGTAGAATATTATTTAGAGCAACATTACCAACTTTAACCGCCAATCGTCCTTCACAAAACACTTCTATTACGGGAGTTGGCGATTTTAATCTGTTTGCAACTTACTTAGCAACAGCATCTTCATCGCCTGTGCAATTTGGTGCAGGACCAATGGTCTTTGCTCCTACCTCTACAGGTGTGGCAACATCTTCTAATAATGGTTTTATTACCAATGATTACGATGTAAGTATTGGTGCAAATAACTGGCAAGTTGGTGCTGCAGTTATTTTATTTGTTGCTAAATCTAAGCAGTTTCAATGGGGTGGTTTGGTTACTTGGACTGCTGGTATTGGCGATGACTCTAAGCTTAAAGATGCGAATGGTGATGCCATGAAAGCAGATGAGAACATGGCTGCTATTCAGCCTTTCTACTTTTTCCAACTTGGTAAAGGAAACTATTTAAGAGGTGCACCTATCTGGACAATGGATTTTACAAATAGCAACTATAATTTCCCAATTGGTATTGGTGCTGGTAAAGTATTTAAAGTAGGCTCTACGGTTTTTAATCTGTTCTTAGAACCTCAATATTCTGTATATTCTCAGGGAACTGGGCAAGGAAATTTCCAATTATTTAGTTCTATTAATATGCAATTTTATGGCGGTAAATAGAACATAGTAATTAAATAAGAAACGTAGAAAGCTACCTCTAAAAAGGTAGCTTTTTATGTATAAGAAAACCCTTCACATTATTCATGCAAAAGGGAAATCTCATATAGTATCTATATGAATTGGGTATATTTTAATGTTGTATATTATCTATTGAATGCCAATATTTTTCGTTGTACTCTTGCTTCTAAAGTAGCATCTGCATCGAACATCACAATTGATAAAGATTTTTCATAACTATCAATTGCCATTTCATTATTTCCTTGGTGTAAATAAAAATCTCCTAGCACCTCATAAGCCAATGCATTTTCTTCTATTTCTAAAGAAGTATCTATCCACTCTTTTGCTGTTTCTAAATCTGTATTCCAGTTAACTATAATTTGAGCTGACTTAGCATAAACTTCATAATCATCTTCTGCTGCATGTGTAAGTGCCTCAGATAATTCTTGTGTATTTTTAGATAACGGCTTGTCCTCTTCTACTATATTAGCTTGTGTAAAAGACATTGTTACACATAAAAACGTAATTGAAATAAGTAACTTCTTTATCATTATATATTTATTTGTTCTACTGTTTTCTGTTTTTCACTTAGTAATAACAACTACTTTAAAATGTCACCATCATCAAATAAATAATTTTCAAAAAACTTAACAACAGTAAATATTAGTTGATCTGACATTCGTTAATTGAAAATATTTCTTTTTTAAATCCAAATAATAGAGTAATTTGTATTCCATTAAGCATATCTGAATAATAACCTTCAGTAAAAAACAATTTTAAGATTCTGACTTACTTTTTTAAAATGGAAATCGATATTCAAAACACAGATAATATTACTGTTATTAATGTAAATGGCTACCTAGATGCAAATACATCTCCTGTATTAGATCAGAAAATAGCTGATCTTGTAGCAGAAGGAAATGCAAATATCCTATTAAACTTAAAAGATGTTGGCTACATGAGTAGCTCTGGACTACGTGTATTCTTAAATGCTTCTAAGGCGGTGAGACCATTGAGAGGAAAATTTAAGGTTTGCCAGGTAACTCCAGATGTTATGGAAGTAATTAAAATGACTGGTTTTGATATTATCGTTGATGTTATCGAAACCTATGATGCTGCAATAAGCAGTTATTAGATATAGCATTAGAAGCGATAAACTAGTCTATCGCTTCTAATGAAAATTTACTATGCTACTAAATCTGACTTTCTCTTGTCATTTTTTTATAATCTCCACCCACCCAATTATTTAAAAGATCAGAGAATTTCTCGTGTTGGTCTTGGTACGAAAAGTGACCACAGTTCTCAATAACCTGAAGCGTACTATTTTGCATACGTTCGTTAATTCTCTCTCCATTATCAACTGGCAAAATCTGATCGTTCTCTCCCCAGAATAAAAGAGTAGGTATTTCTATTTTCTCTAATAATGGGTTAACCGATGCTAAACTTTCTGGGTATCTTTTAAACCATTCTATAGATGATTTCAATCTCCCATCGTATGATTTAATATAATCAGAAATTTCATATTCATTTGGAACATAATTTACATATCCTACACGGTTACCTACTTCCACAAATGCTCCTGCACCTACGAAATTACCAATTAGAAACTGCCAGAAATTAGAAAAACCTAACTTTTCTATAATAGACCCGTTTGTAGAAGGATCTATTGCAGGGCCATCACCAATCATTAAACTTTTTACATCATTTTCGAATGTTCCAGTATAATAAATAGCTGAAGGCATACCTATATCTGGTGCCATAATATGTGGTTCAGAAATTTCAAAAGTTTCAATAAAATCTTTCAAAAATTCTCCTTGAGCTTTAAATGTCATAAACTCCTTGCCGCCTTCGCTTCTTCCAAAACCAGGTAAGTCATAAGCATAAACATTAAACTGTTCTGTAACTTTTTTCCATATAGGTGAATAAGCAATAATACTTTGCGGTAATGGAGAAAGCATTATTAATGTTTCTTTATCAGGGTTATGATGGTGAGCATATCTTATTTTTACACCTTTAATTTCAACATAATTCGTATCAATAATTGTTGGCTCTGCAACAGAAGGTATATTTTTATTATAATTATTTTTTCTTCTGATTTGCTCTAATTGATCATATTCCCTTGTAAATGTCATTAAAAAAGAAGCATAAAAACGGTCTAATAATGATCTTTTTCTAAGTGGCAAATTATTTTCTTTTACAGCAGTCATAGTAATAATATTTTTATTGTAATTCTAATTTAATTTTTGACCAATACGCTATAACAATTGAAGAAATAATTAGCGTATTGATCATTTAATTTTGAAGAGAATTTACTCTCCAGAAGCATCATTTCCATAATCTCCATCTACACCTGGAGTATTTCCATAATCTGGATCTACTTGCGAATTTGGATTTTCATATCCTGGATCAATAACCTCTGGAGTTGGTTCTTCACTGCTATCATTACAAGAAAATAATGCTAACGATAATAACGCTGAGATAAATAACTTTTTCATAATTTCTATATTTTTATTGTTTTGATTTTTAATACATTACAAATATCGCAGTTCCTATTTCTAATAAGTTGAATAAAAAACTGTAATAGTTGAATCTTTTATTTCATTGCTTTAAACGGACTCCAATCCTCATCTACTTTTACAATACCTTTGTCTTTAGCATACTCATAATAAATATCTGCCATCTGATATAATCGTTCTGCCTCCATATTTTCTAAAGGAATTGTTTCCGATGGGTCTTTAACTACATTGTATAAATGCCATTCTCCATCTCCAAACATACCTGTTCTTACTTTTATCGCTTTATAATCTCCCATCATGATATAGCTGTTCCCGAATAATTCAAAGGCATACCACTCTTCTTCTGTTCTTACTTTGTTTGCAGTTCCATCCATAAATGGTTTTATACTTTTTCCAGATGGAGGAATAATTTTTCTTCCTTTATAATTTGTCCTAGGATGTTCAATACCTGCGTACTCTAAAATTGTCATTGGAATATCTTTAACACATACCACAGCATTTGATGATGTACCAGCTCTACTGTAATCTCCATCAAAAGCACCTGGAGGAACAATTATCATAGGCACTCTAATTCCACCTTCGCCAATAAACCATTTCCACCATTGCAAACCTCCGGTAGTAGCATTTGCCCAAGAAACGCCTAACATCTGAAAAGAATTTTCGGAACCTACAGCTTCTAATGATTGATCAAAATTGGTATCTATCCAATCTGCAAACAGCTTGTTCCCCACATCGGGGCTCTTTGGGTCTGCTCCTTCAGGACCATTATCCGTTAAATAGACAATCAATGTATTCTCTAACTCCCCTGTTTGTTTTAAATGATCAATAATTTGACCTATTCGCATATCCTGATCTTCAATCATTGCTGCATAAGTAGCCATAATTCTTGCCTGAAGTTTCTTTTCTTCATCAGATAAAGTAGACCATGCTCTAGTTAAATTATTTTTAGGTGCTTTGTTAGTTGTAGGCGATAAAACTCCATTTCTTACTAAACTATTGTACCTTTTTTCTTTCAATCCTTCGTACCCAACTTCATAGTAATAATCGTAATATTTATCTATTAAATCAGCAGGAGCTTGTACCGGAAAATGTGCAGTTGTAAATGCTACATAAGCAAACCAAGGTTTATCGGTATCAGCATCTTCTTTCATAAAATTTAAAAGGTGATCTGTATAAAGTTCTCCAGAATAAACACCCTTTGGTCTATCGTAAGGAGCACCATTTAAAAACCATGGTTCTTTATCTACACCAGGCATAATACCTTCTTTTATTAATTTTTGATTTTTGGGGGTGCTTAAGTCAGGCGACATTGCATCTCCATTCCAATGGTTAGAACCACCAGAAAGAATTCCAAAACTTTTTGTAAAGCCCCAATCCATAGGTACTTCACCTTTTTCTCCATCTCCAAGGTGCCATTTACCTGTTTTATAAACATTATATCCTTCATCTCTAAAAAGTTCAGAAATAGCAACGGCATCTCTAGTTAAATAACCTTCGTACCCACGCTTTCCTATACTTTCTGGGTAAACGGCATAATCAAATGTACCCAATCCTATTTCATGACTATTATTGCCTGTCATTAGCATACCTCTAGTAACAGAGCAAACTGGAGAGGCATGGAAATTTGAAAAACGAACGCCATGATTGGCCAGATTATTCATATTAGGTGTTTCTATTTCTGAGCCATATGCTCCCAAATCACCAAAAGAAATATCATCTCCAACAATGAGTAAAATATTAGGTTTCTTTTTATTGTCAGACGGTTTTTTTTTCAAATCACATGATGAAAATAACATCATGACTGCCATTAAAATCGTTATACTATTTTTCATGATTCCTTTCCGTTTATAAATAGTTTTTGTAAAAAGGGTAGTATAAAACACCCCAAGAAAATCTTGAAGTGTTTATAAAAAATTACTCTCTAACTAATTCTACCTAATGTTCTGTATTGCTGAATAAAATAAATTATAAAGCCAATAACTTGAAGGCTATCTGCTATCATTACTGGGATAAAGTTTACCCCAAATTCTGGAGCGGTCATCATTAACCAAGCTCCACCAGAAACCATATATATTTTTTCTAAAGTTGCATAAATTAATGTTGTTTTACGCAATGCTGTATTTGCTGCAGATAGGTAGATTAATACACCAATCCCCACTATCATTATTCCCCAATGTCCTATTACAGGCACTAAAGCAGGTAAATCTGTAAGGTCTATTTTTAATGTAAGTAGTGTTCCTTGTATTGGAGCTAACATAGAAGGTAATGGTCCTAATAATGTAACTATACCTGCAACTCTTAAGAATATTTTCCAAAATTTAGAATTCATAATATTATTTTTTTTAGATTGAATTAATTAAGTAACCATTTTGATTACCGAACAATTACAAAGGTATTGTATGACCCCCAACTTTAGTTGAACAAAAAAAGGCAATAGTTGAATCTTTTATTTTTACTGATATGAAAAACCAAATCTCTACTTTTCAAGAACACAAAAACACATTAGGTCGAATTTTTAAAGGGGAATTGAAAGATGAAACACTGCTTCTATTAGAGAGAGGAGAACTCTATTTTCATCATTTATTTGATGGCTTAAACAGTATTATTTTTAATATTGATGAGATGAAAGAGCAAGGGAAAGAAACACTTGTTTTTTCGGAGGACTACAATGTCGATTTTATTATCATTTTCTTTACTAAAGGACTCCTTTTTAAAACTGATCAACAAGAGTATAAGATTAATAACAGTCAAGGCTTTTTGGTAATGAACGCTGATTTTGATATTGATATCAACTTTAATGATGAAGAACAAAAGTCACATCATATTACCTTTCTTTGCTCTAAAGAATGCATAAAAGAGAAAAGCCCTGCCTTGTATTCTTCTTTTTTTCAAAATCTAAATTTCAAATTCTTTGATGAACACCATGATTTGAGTATGACTAGAAATACAATTCATCAAACGTTTAATTACCTAAGTTCCTATAAATATGCTACACAAAAAAACTTATTGAAGTCGTTATTTTATATGGCTTTGGAATATATTGATAGACAGAATAACCCATTGTTATCACAACAAATGGCTGCGTTACCAAAAGAAATGTTACCTATAATTATCAGTATTCAAAATCATATTATAGAAAACATAGATCAAAAATTTAATTCAGAAGACTTATCAGAAATATTTGGTATTAGCACCGCTGACTTAGAGGTAAATTTCCCAATAATTTTTGGCTGTAGTGTAAATCAATACTATCAGAAGCATAGAGTATATAGAGGAAGAGATTTATTGGTTTCTAAAGAAATGGGCCCAAAGGAAATTGCTTATCATCTTGGGTTTTCAGATTTACCGCATTTTTCACGAAGTTTTAAAAAAGAATTTGGAAGTTCTCCAAGGGCATATTTAAAAATGAACACTACAGAAAAAGGGTAAAGGAAATGCAATCTATTACACTTTCTTTACCCCTTATTATACTGCTTTTAAATAGTATTATTCTACACTAATAAGATGAATTTTTAATTTTGATCCCTCTTCTGCAGATACCGCTATGATTTTAGAATTATCTGTTGTTGCTTTAAAAGATTGCGTTGGGAACATGAACATGTCATCAAAATCATGAGTTGCTAATAAGTTTCCATTGTAATCTGTAAGAGCAATTGTAGAATATGAATCGCTCAAATTTAAATTATAATCATTCCATCCAGCACCTTCTGTACCTTTAAAAGTGTTATAACCAACAAGAATTTTATCGTCTCCATAAGCAACTACTTTAGACCCCCAACCTACTAGACCATCAGCAGCATTATATCCTGTTATCCATTGCTGTTGTGTAGTTTTCAAATCAGATTTTTTTATAATTTGCAACTGTAAATCTTTACTATTTCTTTCATCTACAGTAGAGAAAACTACAGCTAAATTACCATCTGGTAATTCACAAATATCACCAGTAGATGCTTTTGTTTCGTTATTACCATCCTTTCCAAACTGAATTTTATGGTAATGACTTTCTAATTCTTTACCTGCTGAAGACGACCATTTTGTTATTGCTAATGCTCTATCGTAAGTATCACCATGAGAAAGTGAATAAAAATTATTGTCTGTGTGAGCAATAGTTCTTTGATCGAAGTTATGAGAATAATACCAAGAATTCCCTACCATTTTTCCATTATTACTGATAGTATCTTTAGTAGCAATATCAATAAAACCTTTCCACCCTGCTTGGTGTCTATCATCTGGACCTTTATCCCATAACATTTCATGTGCTAAAAATATTGATGCCACATTTTGTGTTGCATTATAGGCAATAATACCATTTCCTGCACCGCCTGCATCACCTTTAGACCAAGTAACTGTTTTATCGGTATCACCAAAAACGCGCTTACTAAAATCAACTGTTCCATTGTTATCAAAAGCAGTATACCATGCTTCATAATTTTCATTTCCGTGGGCATTATCTTTAGAGTACCCCATTAGGTATTTGTTAGAACCTATTGATGCTATTCCAAGATGCCTTCCACTTTGGACTTCAGAAGGTAAATTTATTGTTGAGACAATACCACCTGTAGTTATATTTACTCTTGTTAGGTGCTTATCATCAGAGGATGACCTCCAGAATACATCAATTTCTTCTGGGTTATCGGTTAACATAAAGTCTACAATTGCTTTTACCCCATATGGAGAAGTTGGTTTTGAATATAGATCACTCCCAAGTAAATTTTCTAGTGTTTTGGGTTGGTCTGATAAGTCTACTTCAACGGAAGAATATCGATCTTCTAAATCAATATCAGTAGTAGGTCCTCCAACATCTGTAGAAGGTTCATCATCGTCTTTTGAGCAAGAAAAGATTGTAAGAAAACACAATAGTGCAAAGAGATTCAAAATTTTCATATCAAGAAATAGTTATTAGGGTTATTAAGTTTAACAATTCATATACTACAATTAGTACTAATGAATTTACTAAGTTTTTTATTAAATAAACCTTCTGATAACAATTTACACGATGTAATTATATAAGAAGTCAGAAAAGGACAATTTAAGTTATTATATACGTTCGTCTAGTTTCATTTTAAAAAAAAGAGTATTAGAATACTATCTATTTTATTCTAATACTCTTAATGAAATTCTATTTTATCTATAACTGAATTGTTCCAAAGTAAATTGAATAGCAATAAAGTAATAAAGTAAGACTAAATACAGAAAGTACTGTTTGCGTACTAATTATTAAACTCATTGATTCATGATCTCCTCCCATTGTTTCTGTCATTGCAGTCGCATTAGATGAGCATGGAGAACCTGCATAAATCATACAGACAAGAATTAACACTGGGCTAAACTCAAAATATGATAATATTGATACTACAATTAAAGGAAGTAATAATAATTTAATAAATGAGCACCCAAGTATGCCGTAAAAGTTTTCTTTAAAAACTTGAAGATTAATAGATGCTCCTACGCTTATTAAGCTAAGTGTAAGTGATGCTTTTCCAATATAATTTAAGGTACTATTTAACCATACAATCTTTAATATTCCTGGGAAAATAGTAGCAATATAATTTACAAAAAGTCCAAGAAAACAAGAGAATACTAATGGGTTAGTAATCGTAGATTTAATTGTTTGTAAAAGACTTAATTTATTTTCAGAATATTTACTCAAGATAAATACACTAACAATATTGGTTGTCATGACTAAAAATGCTGTAATTAAGGCAATTATAGGCATTACTTCGGTATTTACATACAGTAATGTAACAACAATAAAAACGTAACTATTATACCGCACTGCACCTTGAATAAATACTACCCAAAACCGTTCATTTTTAAAGAAAGGTTTTAAAAGCCATATCACCCCCATAATACCCAATATTATTAGCACTAAAATTGGAATAAAACTTAGGTCTATTTCAGAAAAATTTGATTTACTAATAGAATAAACCATCAATGTTGGAAACATGATGTAGTAAATCAACTTATTGATATTACTCCAGAAAGATTTATCTTTAATAAATTTCTGTCTACACAAATACCCTATTACAAGTAAGATTATGATTGGTAAAACAGAATTGAATACTTTAATCATTTAATAAAATAATTAGTTGAATATATTGTTTGTAGTTTAGTATGATTAGTTGACTAATATTGATTTTCTAGAGTCAGTTCTTTTTCAACTTGAGGTGTTAAATATTTACTCCCTTTCGATCTAAATAGTAATCTTTCTGTATTATCTTCTTTGGGTAATTGCCCCCTGCCATGTAGTACCTCTCGATTACTAATAACGATAAAAGTACCAGTCTTCCCTTTACTATAAAGTGGAGCTGTTTTTTCTAATGCAATTCTTAATTCATCAACCAAATAATTATTCCCTTTATCTACTGGGTACATTCTGTTCCCTAATTCGGCTTCCTTTCTAAGATCAATATTATAATAACTCATGTTATTTTTATACTCTCTGAAAGTTCTTTTTTTAGTGATTACTCTACCATTGACATTTTTACCAGAGATATAATTAAACTCCATATTCAATAGATCTGTGAGATAATCAGCAGGGAAATTATTTAGGACCTGATCAATATCATAAATAATTGTAGAGCTTTTTGTTTCATCTTTAGATACAGTCAGTGATAATAAATCTGTATCAATGGTTTCATATAAATCATCTGAATGAGGTGATATAACTCCATATCCATTTCCCCATTCTGCTACATTAACTCCATCACCTTTAGGGTATAAAAATTTATGTTCTTCATATGGATATTTTATATCTTCTAAATCACATAAAAACCTTGATATTGCTTCATGAATTAACAAACCCACTTTTGGGTTCTTAGAAGAAAATAGAGAATGAATAGTTACAGACTTAACACCTACTCCTACTTTTTTAAGGTCAGATAAAATAGTAGAAGGAAGTACTTCATTAAGAAATACACTTACATCAAATGGAGAGAAATTACCTTTGCTAAGGTAATTTTCCATAAATAAATCGATGCATTTCCGCGTACTTTCGGTACATGTAAAAGATTGATGGATCATAATATTAAAAGAGATAGATTAAGTTTTTTACTCAAGTATTGATTAATGATAGTTGAGTGTTAATAAATTATAGATGAGTTATTAATAACGAACGCAAATGTATGCTTACAAATATTATTTAATGTTATAAAAAAACAGCCTTTTCATATAAAAAAAAGTAAAAATAGAACGCAATAACATTTGTTAAAAATAATTAAAATCAAATACTCACAATTAATATGTAACTAGGTCTGTATTTAACTCACAAGAAAAAATGAACTCATTTCTACTTTTAATAGTTGTGTTATTCATCAATGTGCGTACCCAAAAACAATTATAAGACCCAAACAGAAACTAACTTGTTCATTCAAAAACAATTTAGTATTCTCATGTAAACTAACCCCAAACATGGAATATCATACATTAGATATTATCAATGAAGTTATAACAAAGGAAAACCAATGTTTCAACATCACTTATTATGAAAAAGAACATAGCTTAAATGGTACAATAGCAATAGTTGATGCTAAAATAGAAAAGAAAATATCGATCAATTTTAATTTATTTTTAAAGCTAGGAGTAAAATATCCTTACAGTTTAATTTTTATTGTATCAGAGGTAGAAGAATACTTTTTTATTGATAACCAAAAATGTCCAAACAGGGTTGATACAAAACTTAGTAATGGCATTTATAAAATAATCGTTATTTCTTATTTAAAAGATCAAGAAGATATTTGTAGAACAAAAAAAAGCAATATTGTTTATCAATTTATTCATCAAAATATAAAGAAGCAAGGGTACCATAATAAGAAAGTTTTCCCATGTCAAAACGCAAGCCTAATCTTCAATAATATGATAAACTTTCACACTTCAATACATGGTAATAAAATAAATTCAGATTTCACAAATCAGTTATTTTACTCTAGGATAATAATACATTCTTTTGATTTAGTTTCTACTTGTTTATACGATTTACTTCAAAGTATCCCTACAGATATTTGCTATATAAAATTGGTGAATGGGTTACAGGAGTTTAGAAATGAAGACAAAAATCAAAAATCAAGTCATATGGTTATTCATGATGTACATGCATTTATTATCAAGAATTACCATAGAAATATTACTAATGTTTTTTTAGCAAAAAAATTCAATATGAGTATATCAAGTCTTTTAAAAAATTACAAAAAGGTTAAAAACTCATCACCTAAAAATACAATTACAGAATTGCGAATAGAAGCTGCTAAGAAACTGATTAAATCATCAAATTACTCATTAAAAGAAATTGCCTATAAAGTTGGGTTTGATAATTATATCACTTTTAATAAGTCATTTAAAAATTGCTTTGGAACTTCACCGACAGCTTTTTTAAATGAGGACTATCATTCTGAAAAAAGAGCCAAAACTATAACATAAAAATAATTATACTTCTAAAAAAGATTAAGCATACAAGTAATTTACCTGTTTCACTAATTTAAAGTCTTGTAATTCTTTTCTCATTTCTGTAAATATTTTATCCAACTGATAGGATAAAGTTGCCTTTATTTGAGCGTCAACACTATCTGTATCAACTTTATATACCTTTTTAGAATAGGTTTCTATTTTCACTGTATGTACTGTAAGTTTATCCATCACACATTTTGCTCTGTAACTGTTAAACTCAGAAGGACCTACGGCAAAAAGATTCTTTAGTTTTTTAATTTCAATATTAAATTGTGATAATTCTTCATTTGCATTATTGAACAACGAAGACACCTGTTTAATAAGTACTCCGAATGCACGTACAATGTTTAAATCTATTTTAGAATGATACTGTTTGCAAAGTTTTAGGTAATTCTGCAATTTCAAATTCAATAGAATCATTTTGGCTTTGTTCATTCTTTGGTTCTTCTTAAAAATTTTGTTAGAACAAGCAATTTCTTCATTTAAAATGTCTAACGAGTGATTATAAGATACAACCTGTCTCTCTTTTCTTTCTTGGTCTTCTTTTTCTCTTTTCCTTTTACCAGAAATATCAAAAATATAATCTGTTAAATTATAAACCATTCTAACAGGAATCGTTACAGATTGATAGGCTGCTTTTCCTATTTTTCGTGTAAAGTGATTATTAGAGTCATCGTTATAAACTCTTAATCCAATAGATAAAATAGACGTTACACCAAGTATATTAAAAACATCTACAACATCTAAACCATCTACAATTTCTAAAGAATCTGTAATATCAATACCACTCAAAACAGTATCAGAAGCATCTGAAATATTAATATATTCTATCGATGAATTGATGTCTGAAATATCTAAACCAAGAGGAATATCTACACTATCTATTGTATCTGTTATATCTTGCATAGCTAAAAGCAATTCTACCGAAGTGTGATTTTCGGCAGCAATTTCAGCTAACTTATCAGGAAATAATGACTGAGGTAGAATGTGTCCGTAATCATGATCTGACAACCATACCAACTGATTGTCAACATTTAAATCATAAAAGTTATTAGGAAGGTTATCATAAGCAGAAGAATAATCATTATTGTACCTAGAAAAGGTCTGATTTATATAATTTAAAGTGTTGTCATGAAGTGCCATAAATATTCTTTTAAATTAAAACATAGTAATGATAATCAACCAATTAAGAGATTATCGTAGTAATAGATATTCGATTATAAGACAATCATTTTTTTTGTTTGGCCATTTTGGGTTATAGTTATTAACAATCTCCATTTATAGCGTATCATTATTGAATAAAAAAAGGCCACCCCATAAAATATGAGATGGCCTAACACGGAATTTTACTTAAATTCATGCTCCATAATCAGCACAATTATAGAAGCATTCTACTCTATTCAATAGTTACTTATAACGCTTGTAACATCTGTCTATATTCCTGATTATGGTAATCCATATGTACAGATTGGGTTATTTTATTTATGTACTGTTTGTAGGCTTCCCAAGAATATGTACCTAACTCAATAGACTGAATTGGTAAGGTTGCAGGTTGTTCGTTAAAACGGATATGAATATATTTCTCTCCTTCTTTTTCCAAAACAAACCATTGTATATTATTGGCCATTGCTGCCCATTTAGAGGTTTTCCAAGAACCTTTTTTTAATTGATTTTGATGTACTTGTACATTATTGATATCAAGTAAAACAACAAGAGGTAAAGTGGTTTCTGCATGTGCAAAATTTAGATATCCTTGCTTGTTTTGTTTACCGTTAATTGCCGTTTCTAACTCAAGCGTAATTTTTGATAACAAAGCAATTGCATTGATATAACTTGCCGATCTATCTTTAAAACCAGGCCCCTTCTCATAAAATGCTTCGATATCACCTATGTATTCCATTTGAGATAATTCTGCATCTAAAAATACATTTTGAAAGTTAGGACGAATATCCAAAGCTATTGCCTTAGAAATTTTGTAACAGTCGTAAATACACAAAGGAATGTCAGAAAAGGACATTATGGTTTCTTTGCCTTCGCCATCTAAAAACACTTTATGCTCTTCTTTAAATGCTTTTAAATAAGCAGGTGTGAAATATTTACGGACAATTCTATCTACTAATAATAAGTAAGCCGTACTGTTTAATTCACGTTCTATTTGCGGCATCCAAAGTGCAGAATCTAAATAGGCAGTGTACGCAGGAGTAATTTTATGATAACGTAATAAAGGGTCTTGTCCTTTTTTAAAATCATGGTTTTCCCATTGGATATTCTCTTTTCTATTTAAGCCAATTTCAAAGAAAGAACGAGAGGCTTGTGTACGAGGTTTGTAAGTAGCATTACCCACCATTAGTGTAGCTTCATCAAAAAATTTAGGAGATAAAGTATGCATTCTTTTTCCTAATTCTAAATGCTCTCGTTCACCTTTTGGAGTAAGTAAACCATAGTTACCTGCCTGTAATAATTTTAATGCATTGATTTCATTAAATAGCTTTACGCCCTCTTCTGTTAGCCCGTTATTTACCTTCGCATCTTCAAAAAGATTCCCTAAAGCAATATCCTCATCTGGGCCACCCATGTAGCGAGAACCGTGTCTTGCAAGCAAACTTACAAATTGTACATCATACCCGTTTGGGAGTTCAATACCTTTTTCTGGTGCTGTATAAGATTGCTTTGTACCTAGATACAAATCACCTGTATCGTTTTTTACCTTTTCTTGCTGTTCTGTATGTGGAACGGTAGAACAAGAAATCAATACTAAAAGAAGTCCTAAAGTTGTGTTGAATAGTTTCATATAAATTATAATTTTAGGTTTAATTATTTCATTAGGTCGAATTTTAAACCAAGGTTATATCTTGGTCCATAATACTCTGCTTGCATTGTTAAATCAGATGCACCTTGGTAATATCTTAATGGTGTATTTAACAAATTGTTGGCCTCTGCAAATACACTAAATTTATCGTTAATAAAGTAAGACGCATTTGCATCTAAGAACATCTGATTATCATAATATCTGTCGTAGAATGCTTCATCTCCTAGCTCATCAATATATGAGCTTGTGTAGTGGAACGATACTCTAACCGATAGCTTGTCTGTTCCATAAGATAAAGAGGTATTGAATGTATGTGGAACTGTTCCTGGCAATGGTGTAGTTTCCGATCTTCCTTCACCATTCTCACTATCAAAACCGCTCATTTCAGATACACTGTATGTATAATTACCGTAAAAACTTAAGTTCTTTAATACTCCTGGTAAGAAATCTAACTGACGCTGAAAAGCGATTTCCACCCCATATAAATAAGCATTATCTCCATTTCTAGCTTGTTTGTAAAGATCATAAACATTGCCATTTACCTCTACATCTCTTTCGTAAAAATCATAGATAAAGTTACTCATGCTTTTGTAATACACTCCACCTGATACTAGCCCAAGGTTACTCATGTAATGCTCAAACATTAAATCGAAATTCTGAGCCACTGTTGCCTTCAATTCTGGGTTACCTACCGCAATCTCATTGTCTTCTCTATTTATTTGTTGATAAGGAACTAGATCATAATATCTAGGTCTAGCCAATGTGTTTGTATAAGCAAAACGTAAAATAGAATTTTCTGATAAGTTATATCGAACATGCATACTCGGTAGTATGTTTGTGTAATTATTCTCGCCTTGGGTAATTCCTGATGTAGACGGATCGTACTCTCCATTTTCATCAAATACTACTTTATTACCAGTATAATTAACACGCGTATTTTCTACTCTCACTCCTGCAATAAACAACCATTCTGTTCCGATAGATTGTTTAATCATTGCATATCCGGCAGAAATATGTTCGTTAGCTTTATAATTTCCAGCCAAATATTCGTCTGGTTTATCTTCCCCAACAAACTGAGATGTATTTGTAAAATTGTAGGCTCCTAACTGATTCTTTGATTGAAAGTTACCCACATTGTAATTTCCAGCCATCCAATTGTTTGGTGTCTCGTTAGACATTTCTGTCTCTGCAAGTGTTTGAGGTCCATTAAAACCATCTGCATAATCGTATTCTATAAAAGAGTTGTTACGCATTTTTTCTTTTCCTCTATAACGACCACCCACTTTTAAAATACTCTTATTTTTTGATTCATTTAATGGGATTTCTAAATCAAGACGAGCATTTTTATCCATTTCTTCGGTGTACTGAAACTCCTCCGTATATTCCTTAAATTCGAAGTTTGCATAATCATATTCAGCACCGTAGGCATTAATGTTTGGTGTTCTTGTATCTGTAGGATCATTCATGATCGTTACTCCTTTCTGCTCCCAAACACTATAGCGTTCATTTGGTCTTTCTTCTGATGCTTTTGCTAGTGTTCCCGACCATGTTAACTTCACTAGGTTCTTAATTAGGTGATCTCCGCCAAGTGTAAAATTGTATGCTTGTTGACGTTCCAATCTTCTTGAATCATTTGGTTTGCCATTGGTCCCACCTTTCGTTTCTCTTTTTAATTTTGATGTATAAGTTCCACTCTCAGCATCATACTCAATATCATCATATTTTAATTTGAACCTGTTTTCTCTATCATCTCTATGATTATACATTGATGTAAAGAAAATCTTTGAGTTGTTCCCTAATTTATAATCTAAATTAGCAGAAACCGACTGGCGAACACGTTGTACATCATACTTTCTAATTTCAAAAGCTTCTGGATACAATTCGTTTTGCTTCTCCTCATTTTTACTCCATTCTGCTTCATAGTTGTGTGCACCTAATTGGTTATTCTGATACGAACCAGAAACAATAATTCCCAGCTTATCATTAAATAAACGGTCACCAATTACGATACCTCCATTATAAACAGGCTCTTCTGATAAAGCATTGTAACCAACACCTAACGTTCCTGATATACGTGTATCTACAGGTGCAGAACGTAAAACTAAATTTGCAGAACCTCCAATTGCATCAGCATCCATATCTGGAGTTACTGCCTTAGATACTTCAATAGATTGAATCATATCTGCAGGAATAAGATCAAGCTGTACAGCTCTCGTTTCACCTTCTGCAGAAGGAACTCGTTCTCCGTTAATAGTTACAGAAGAAAGCTCCGCAGGTGTACCTCTAATTAAGCCGAAGCGTGCCTCACCCATATCGTATTGCATAGTTATACCGGGCACACGTTTCATGGCATCACCAATATTTGCATCCGGAAACTTACCTACCTGATCTGACGAGATCACGTTAATAATATTCCCACTATTCTTTTGTTGTGACAAAGACTTTGCTTGCCCCCTTTGAGTGCTCCCTAAGATAACCACCTCATCACCTAAAATAAAATTCCCTTTTAAAATGATGTTACCAAGGTCTAAATTCTGCCCTTCAATTAATTCCACATTTTTCTCAAAAGTCTCAAAACCCAAGTAAGAAATATGCAATTGATAGTCTCCTGCAGGTAAATTTACAAGTAAAAACTTTCCGTCTGATGCAGAAATAGTTCCTCTGTTTTCCAGTCCTTTAAAATAAACTGAAGCACCAGCCAAAGAGAGGTTATCTTCGTCTATAATATAACCAGATACTGATGTAGTAGACTGTGCTATAACATTTTGCGCTAAAAAAAATAGCACTATAAAAGAAAGTAATAGTCTGCTCATTTTAGTTGTTTTTTTTTGAAATACGATTAATAGATTGATAATACTAATGAACACCACAAAGGTATTTTTAGCATATGAACCTTACATCTACAATAGATTACTAAACGTATTATTTTAAGTGCACTCTATGTTACTAAATGATGAAAAGTGTGAACAACGAAAGCTAAAAATGACGTAAATGTAAATTGATGGTTATGCAATGTGGATTAAAGGTACTTTAAACAGCTATTTGATAATAGTAATGTCAAAATTCTATTTTACTGCTCTGTTTTTAGATTTTCAATTGAAAATAGGGTTTTGTCGCATTGATTCAAAGAGCTTTTCTCTTCTTCAATTTCTGTCATTTTATTAAGTATAGTGGAGAACGTTGACCTTTAAAAGAGATTGGGGAAGTATTCATTATTCAAATTAAAGCATTTTTGAGATAATACTCGATCATTGCGACAGAACCTTTTTCATGTTTTTTTAAGTGAATTTAGTCCATCTACCTGTATGTATCACGAGCCTAAGTATTAAAACCTGGGCTCTTGATATTGGATGTTCCTTTTTACAATCAGAATGACATTGTACATACACTTCACCTAATTTTACATACAACACTTCTTGTATTTTTTTCCACTACCACAAGAGCAAGGGTCATTTCTTCCCACTTTAGGTTCTGTTCTAATACTGTCATATTCTGTAGAAAGAAATTCTTTTCTATAACTTTCGTCAAATTCAAAAGTATAATCATCCCTAGAAGTTGATGGCTCATTTGGCTCAAATGCTTTATAAGTATCTAAAAGAGACTTTACCTTAAAGTTGTCATTATTGATGCAAAAACCTTCAGAATTTTTCATATACTCGTTATAAGACCCACAAAATTCCTCATCAATTCTGTTGGCTTTATAAAGTTTTTGAATGTAAGGAGCTAATTCATGTAGGTTAGCATATTTTATTTCATCAAGAAGCATTGCATTAAGACTTGAATCTACTACTGCTTCATTTGTTGATGTAATGTACACTTCAAGCAGTTCATCTATAAAAGATAATACTTCTTGTCTACGTTCAGGTTCGTGAACTGCAATTGCACAAATACCTTTTACCATTGCAGCTTTTGCAAATGAAGTGATTATGGGTGAAAGTAAATAAGACTTTGCTAGAGATAAGTTGTTTCCTACTATTTTGTAGCAAACAGTATAAAGATCAACAATTTCATAATCAAGATAAAAATCGAGGTAATCTTTAGGTTGACTAAATACTTTAATAAGAATTTCTTGCGATGATTCAGGAGCTATTTCTGCTAAAATCTGTAGGCCATGATAAACAATTCCTATTCCATTTCCATCTAAATTTAATTCAGTAAAATAACCAAAACGTGTGATGGAATCTTCAATTCCTTTTTTTAAATCTTCTGTAAGTGTCTCTTTAGGTAACTCTAAAAGTTGTTCTACTCTTTTTAAGCCATAATCATTAAAATACATGTATAGCTCCTCTATTTCTTTTGGATGGTGAAAAGTTGGTAGTTTCATTAAAATTTCTTCGTTTTCCATAATCAGTTGTTGTAGTTTTTAAGTCAAAAATCTAATTACCAACAATTTATCAAATTATTTTCTGAATTTAAAACAAAAAAAAGAGAGCCTAAAAAGACCCTCTTTATTAAAATTTAAACCTATATTTCTATTTCTATTTTTTTGATTCCTCTATTAATTTTCTACCGAAAACTAAGTTCTTTCTCTGAATACTTTCTAATTCTGTTTTCGATAAAGTAAACATCCCTTTTTCTAAAGCGATTGCGTAATTTTTATATGCGTTATAAATATCACCTTTTCTTAAATGATAATCTCCTAATACTTCGTATGCTTGAGCATTATCAGAAATTGCAATTGATTTATCTATCCACTCTTTAGCTAATTCTAAATCGGCATTCCAGTTAATACAAAACTGAGCAGCTTTATTTAAAACTTTCCAATCTTGCTTATCGGCATCGTTTACCATTTTTACTAAAAGGCTAACTTTTTCGCTGTTAGGTGAATCTTCTTCTATTGTGATTGGAGAGAATGAAGACAATAAGATAAATAACGAGATAAATGCTGATGAAATAATAGTTTTCATGATTTTTTAAATTTTATGAGATAATTAATTTGTTACTTAATTAGTATTCCACAATTAAACCATAAATACATAACCAATTGATTATCATTCATTTAAATAAAGTTTTTGAGTTTTAGTATTAAAGTTTTTGTTCGTTTTTGATCATTTTGTAATGAAATGATACGGTTATTGATACATTTTATAGATTTTCCATAAAAAAAACCCTCAGTGTATCATTCAACACCAAGGGATTGTATCTTAAAAATTCACTTTATATTTAAACTGCTCTTCTACCTACAAGTAATAAAATAAGGTAAACTACTAATGGACTGAAGAAAAATGCTGAAATTCCCCACCCAAATGGATTTCTACCTTTCTTTTGTGCCGCATATCCTACTAACGGACAAAATACCAATATCCCTAAAAGGAATCCTAAAGTCGATGCTGTCATATAATTATTATTTATTTTATGTATATATACTGATTAACAGGTTTTTAGTAGGTAAAATACAGGTACATTAACATCAAATTTTGAACTATATGAATTCGCACTTTTAAGAAGCGATCTTTTTTATCTTTTAATCAGATTTTGATAATAATCAGTTATTATCTGTACGTAATGCCAATAAGTAACATCGTTTCCTTACTCAACATCTAAACAAAAATATCATGAAAGTAAATACACTCGCTTCTTTATTAGAAGTTATCAACGCTCGTTCATCTAAAGAAATTGAAATTACTGCATCAATCTATTCTCCTAATAGTATCGTATTGCCAGAAGGTATTACTCTTAAAGGAACAGATAATGGTTTAGGTGTACTAAGTTTTGGAAATTCTGATGGTATTGGAATGACAAAAGATAATACAATTGAAAATATTACAATTCAGGCTCCTCAAGATAAACGTGCAATTTATATTGCTGGAACTGATAAAGATTTAGGGGAATTAAGACTGAGTAATTTAACTGTTACAGGACAAGTACAATTGCTTACTAGAGCAACAACAACCCTTACACATATCTTTGCTGTTAACATTGATATTGTTAGTGCTGACAGTAGAAATCAGGTGGAAATTCCTCAGAAAATGGGTGTTGTAGTATACCAAGGTGCATTTACTATTTATAATTTTAACCCAAACCCAGAAAGTAATATTATTGCTACGGTAAAAAATATTAGTATTGGCAGAAAGAATGCTCCCGTTTTAGGAAGCGGCATTTTTGTTAGTGGATATAGCCCTACTGGTGGGAAGGTAAATGTAAACGAAATTTCTTCTGAAGCTATTTATTCTAATGGGATGCTGCCTTTTGGCTTACCTGATAGAATTACGGGTGGTTTCTTTATTCTTGAGGGAGTAAATGCAGAGAAAATAGACAATTATGGAGAGGTTGTAACGTACGGTGTTAACGACATGGTTCTTGATAATTGGGGTGATGTAATGCATTGGACTGCGCACAAAAACCTTACTTCTTACGGTCCTAGTGGCATTGGGTTTGTAAACTTTGGCTATGTCAAGAAATTTAGCTCTTTAGAAAGTATAGAAACTTTTGGACTTGGGGCTAGAGGGTTTAATCAATATGATGGTACTATTGATGATGCCTTTTTTAATGAAATCATTACAAATGGTGACGGGTCTGTCGGTATTCAAATTTCAAAACCTGTAGGTAAAATTGAAGTTAAAAATAAAATAGTGACTAAAGGTAATGCTGGAGATTCTTTGGTGTTAGGGAAAATTGTTCATATTCCTGCCGATGGTGTTAGTATTGTAAAAGGTGGTCATTTAAAAGAGCTAATTCTTCAGAATGGAATTGAGACGCTTGGAGATAATGTAACCTCTTTAGATATTCAAGGAGTAATAGATTCTTTTACCAATGACGGAACTGTTACTGCTTTAGGAAAAGACTCCGTAGCCATATCAAAATAATTGATATCTAATAATATAAAAAAGCTCACATTTAACAACGTTATGTATAAATGCGAGCTTTTTTAAAACCAAATAATCCTACTGGTTAAACTAGATTATATATCAAAGTCTTCAATATTCCACTTTCATATAATCAAAACTAGAAGAAGCATTGTTGTTGTAATCAAAGAAAGTACAGTTCTCCCAAGATGAGCCCGTACCCCACAATGTTTTTATCGGATATGCAATCCAAGCTGGTTCCCAATAGACTACACCCAATGCACCTGCATTTTGTAAATCGCTTGTTAAATCCGTCATCAATTTTAAATGACCTTCTACTGTAAAAGGATAGCCACTGAGAGGTGCTTCTGTTCCAAAAAGATTCGGCATAGTATCATTACCTTCGGATGTCCATGGGTAAGCAACTTCTACAATTATTACCTCTTTATTAAACTTTGTCTTAAAATTTCCAACACTTTTCCCCACGTCTGCAAAAGGGATTGTCTTGTGCCATAAAGGGTAATAAGAAATACCAATAATATCAAAATTTACAGCATCTGCTCCAGTCGTTACGTTCTCGTACCACCAATCTACATTTTTAATATCTGCTACATGAAGCATCGTTTTTATTGTTACCCCATTTGCTGTATTAAATTGTTTTACTGCAGAAATAGCACTGTTTACAACAGATTTATAATTTGACCAATTCTCATCGCATACGTTACATTTCGGAAAAGAGGGAAGAGCATCTGTATACATCATTCCACAATTAGTTTCGTTACCAATTTGAATCATTTCTGGGGTCAATTCCTGAGATTTCAGGTAGTTAAGTGTCGCTAATGTGTAGTTAAATACAGAGTCTTTTAAAACTGCTAAAGTAGTGATGTTTTCCCAAGCCTTTGGAACATGTTGTTTTCCAGGGTCTGCCCACGTATCAGAATAGTGCAAATCTAACAATACCTCCATACCGTTCTCTTTTGCTTTCTGCATACCAGTAGTAACATCGTATAAATCATTATACATCTGTGTTCCATCCGCTCCGTACAATTCTTTTGTCCATAAAGGATTATTCCACATACGAAACCTTACTAGGTTTGTACCTTTATTTGCGAAAATTGAATATGGATCTGTTACCGCTCCGTTCAATTTGTAGGTAGCCCCTTTATCAAGTAATTGATTTACATAAGAAAGATCTGCCCCAAAGTAGAAATTCTGTGGCTCTTTTTCCTCTGTAGGTGATTTATCTTTAGAACACCCACTCAGTATATATAACGTAATCAATAGGTAAAATAGGAATTCCTTCTTCATTCTTTCTTCCGTTTGTCAATCAATTTATAATCTACCCAAGATAATGCATAGTATTTTCTAATTGCTTCTAAAACTACATTTCACACCTCATTTGACAACAAAACTTAACAAACTATCATTCTAAGTAAATATTAAAATAATACATGTCCTCGCTAACTATCTAGTTGTCTTTATTTTGAAACATAATTTAGAACAACCTGATTATAACTTATCATAAAATTCTCTCACCATGAAAATAAACAAATACATCACATCATTCGGTCTTCTTTTAGCACTTTTGTCTTGTAACAAAGATAATGAGCCAAAACCAGATAACATTATTACAATAGCTGATGATAAAAGTACTGCTGATAACAAATCAGACATTACAATTAACGTTGATGAATATATGGCAGTTAATGCTGTAGAATTTAAATTAAAGCTGACAGGTATATCTATTGAGCTTGCTACAGAAGTAATTAAGCCATTAACAAAGGGTGTGAAAAAAGCTGAATTTTATGTTTCTATTAATCAAAAATTAAGAGAAGAAGGAACTAAACATTATAATGAACTAATTTCTTTAGCTGCGACTAGAAAGCATGATTATTCTATTCCATTAGGAAAAGAAACAAAGTATTATGTTAGTGCGGTTATTACAGATATTAATGGTAAACAACATTATGGTAAAGAAGTAGCATATACTGTTTCTCCAACAATTAATAAAGAGCAGAGAAAAGTAAAAGTAGAGAATACTTCATTAGTAGCGAATAATACTTCTTTAGTACTCATCGCGGAGTCAATTTTTATTGGAGAAAAGCCTTCTAAATTCATTGTAGAATATTCTAAAAAATCTGACTTTTCTGTATCGGTAAACAAGGATCTTAATAGCGAAATTAAAGATGGTAAGTCTGGATTACTACTTCAAATTGACAAATTAGATCCTGCATCAAAATATTACTTAAGATACGTTGCCACATTTGCAGATGGTAAAACATATACTTCTGAGGTATCTACTTTTGAAACTATTGATAAGTATACAATTGGTAAAACTTATGGAATAGATGGAAATACCTATGCTCAATTTTTAGTATTCAGTTCAAATACTGCTAATCAGACAGGAAAGGTTGTTCAGATAACAAATGCTACCTCAACAATAGATTGGAAAAAAGGGAATGTAGATGTAGATATTAAAGGAAAGACATATTCTTTATCTAGACCTACCGTACAAGATTTAGAAGAATTAAAAAATGTTGAAGACAATAATTCTGCTTATTGGTTAGGTCTTTCTACTACGGTCTTTTCTGAGAAATTAAAAGATCAATTCTATGCAACTTCTGAAGAAGACCCATCTGATGCTAGTAAGACAATAGAATACAATCCTTTTACTAAAAAATCTAGATCTGTGGCTAAAAAGCTTACTGGCGGAACTAGAAACGAAAGATATATTTTAGAGGTAAAGTAATTCTCTAAATCACATTATTATATTTAAGAGTGTATCCAGCAAATGGGTACACTCTTTTTTGTATCATTATGGTCCACTTCCCTCCCCCTTTAAAATTCATTCAATTGTTGTATAACAATTTCAAATGAGACACAAAAATTGACTGAATAATCATTTTAGTGATAACCATCATCAAAAAATAGAGAGCAAACCCCATATAATTGCACCGAATACATGATTAATATTATTAATAAGCTAAAATCATCTTATTGGTCTGTATTCAGAAAGTAAACATATACATCTATACACTATCATAATTTTCGTAATGAAAAATTTAATTACCACTATTGTTATACTATTAAATACACTAGCAGTATACTCTCAAGAACAAACCTATAACGTCAACTTTTTTAAAAATGTAGAATTTCCAAACGTTATTACGATAGAATATGAAAACCTTAAATTGAATGGTCATGGAATGCATACAGAAGGTATTTCTAAACTATTTGTTTGCGGGCTTTATCTCTACGAACGCTCAGACGACCCTATCAAAATTATCTACGATGATCATATGAAAATGATTGAGTTAATTATTACCTCGAATCAATTTCAATCGGATAAATCTATTAAAGAAATTAAGGAGGTTCACGACAAAAATATGGATCATATTAAATCTGGACAACTTGATGATATGGTTGATAATATCAAGAAATATGAAGGTATAATTCCTCAAAATCTGATTTCTATTGATAAACGCTTTAGGAGCTATTTTAAAGAAGCCAATAAAGGAAAAGTACAAGAAAATGAAGTACAAATAAAACTATTCTTAGCCACTTTTAACGAGGTGATTAAGATAGGTGATCATATTCGTATTACTTTTTTAGAGAACAAAATATTAATTTCTAGAAATGGTGAGCATCAAAGTGAAATAGAAGGAAAAGAATTTCAAAAAATAGTGCTCAATACATTTATTGGAAACCATGCTTTTAACCAGACATTAAAAGATGATCTCTTAAAAAGTAATCTTTAGTTTTAACCTGCAAAACGGCATAAAATCTGTTATGATGAAATATAATCATCCTAACGGATTTTTTGATTTTATATAAATGTTAGAAGTAAAAAACTACCAAAGCTCTTGCTTGTTTAAGGCAGGTACACAGGCTGTTTTTCCAGGAATTACATCTAAAGTATTACTTGTAAGCGACTGTGCTAACCATCCAATAGGAAAACTTAATTTGAGTGGTGCTTGAATAATATCTTCAGTAATTTGTTTAAAACCTACTTTAGAATAAAAATTTGGGTCTCCATACGTTATAGCAACTTCGACCCCATTATTTTTTAAAACTTCTAAAGCAAAATTAATTAAATTTTGTCCAATTTTTTGCCCCTGAAATTTAGTTACTACCGCAACTGGCGAAAGTATAAATGCATTAGTATTATTTTCTGTTTTAAATTTTGAAAATACTATTGCTCCTGTAATCTCTTTATCGTTCTGAGCTATAAAAACATGCGATTCATCTTGCTTTGTAGTAGATAACAAATCTTCTACAAATGTTGCAATTGTATCGCCTTCTTTACTTCCTTCTGCATCAGAAAATGACAAACGAAAAACAGCAATAATTGAATTTTGTAGGGTTGAGTTAAGGTTTTTGATTTCTAATAATTGCATAATGTTATTGACATTGTATTGATATAGAATACTCATTCGTTTTCTATTGTAATCATATTAATACAAAGCTACATCTTTTCGTAATTATTAAAAAAAAGTAGACTAGGTAATATTTGCAGTATAACCCTAATCTACTTTTTATTACTATTTTCAAACGCCTTGTTTTAAAAGCAAGAACGTTATAAGTTGTAACTACTATAATCTACACCTGTTCTATCGTAAACATTATCTTTATCATCAGCAATAATTTGTGCAACTCCAGATTTAGGCTTTAAAACGATATCTTTTTTAAGAGTAACAATTCTATATTTCCATCCTTCTGGTAAATTTAATTCAGCCATTAATGCTGGTAATTTACTTCTAGACATTGTTGGATCTAATTTTAAGCTATACGATTTCATTAACCAAGTTGTACCTTCTGGATCCACTAAAAGAAAAACATCTGTCCCTTTATTAATACCAAAAGATGTATTTCTTTCTATAGATGATACTTGATAAGGAGGCTTGCTTTTTGCAAATTTAGTAGGGTTATCTAATTCTAATGCTGCAACCCATTTTGCTTTTAAACCATTAAAGTCTCTTACCTTCCCTGCCTGAACTTCTGTCCAATCTAAACACCAAACTCTAGGGCCATTGATAAAAGAAGAGAATGCACCAAATAGTGCAGTAATGTCGTCTGTATTTAATTGATCTACTAAATTTTGAGGAGCAGAATCTCTATTTTCTTTTGTCTCTCCATTTAATAAAGTTGTATTGTAGCAATTGGCTATTAATTTTTTGGTAATTGCATCTCCTCCAACTACTAATACCTCTAAATATCTTGAATCTAAAACATTATTTGCTCTACCGAATTTTGTGTGTTCACCATCATTTGGTATATGCTTTACAAACTTATGGTACCCAAAATATCCTCCTACTAAAATAACTAATGTGATAACTAAAGTAATTGTCTTTTTCATAGTAATGTAATTTATAATTGTGTTTGAGAGAGGCTATTTATTAACCTAACAATACAAAGGTAACTACGTTTCTTTAGTATTAATTGTATGAAATTATCTTAAAATTGCATAAAAATATCAAATTATCTACTTTTAAAAGTTAGAATAGATTTAATAAAAAGAAAATAGAGAGTTTGAAAGCCTTAATCATAAAAAAGTAGACTAAGCAAAATTAAAGATATTAATAATGCCTAGTCTACACTATGTAATGGTTTTTACACTTTACTAAAAAACCATTTTGTCTCTCTGTAATAATTAAAAGTAGTAGTGTTATTCGGCAGAACAACTACTTCCTTTTTATTTTACAAAAACTTACAAGCTATAATTACTATAACCTAAACCTGTTCTATCATAAACATTATCTTTATCATCAGCAATAATTTGAGCTACTCCTGAAAGTGGCTTTAATACTATATCCTTTTGAAGGGTAACAACTTTATACTTCCATCCTTCTGGTAAATTTAATTCGGCCATTAACGTTGGTAATTTACTTCTAGACATTGTTGAATCTAGTTTTAAACTATATGATTTCATTAGCCAGATTGTTCCTTTTGGATCCACTAAAAGAAAAATATCAGTCCCTTTATTAATACCAAAAGATGTATTTCTTTCTATAGACGATACTTGATAAGGAGGCTTACTTTTTGCAAATTTAGTAGGGTTATCCAACTCTAAAGCTGCTACCCATTTTGCTTGTAAACCATTAAAGTCTCTCACTTTCCCTGCCTGAACTTCTATCCAATCTAAACACCAAACTCTAGGTCCGTTGATAAAAGAAGAAAATGCATCAAATTGTGTAGTAATGTCGTCTGTATTTAATTGATCTACTAAATTTTGAGGAGCAGAATCTCTATTTTCTTTTGTCTCTCCATTTAATAAAGTTGTGTTGTAACAATTGGCTGTTAATTTTTTGGTAATTGCATCTCCTCCAACTACTAATACCTCTAAATATCTTGAGTCTAAAACATTATTTGCTCTTGTAAGCTTTGTATGTTCTCCATCATTTGGTATATGTTTTACAAACTTATGGTAACCAAAATATCCTCCTACTAAAATAACTAATGTGATAATTAATGTAATTGTCTTTTTCATAATAATGTAATTTATAATTGTGTGAGAGAGGCTATTTACTAACCCAACAATACAAAGGTAGTAGAGTTTAATTGATATTTATTGCATATAATTATTCATTTATTGCATAAAAATATCAAATTAGAATCTTTTTTAATAAAGACGTTTTAATAAAAAAAAGACTACTTATTGATCTCCAATAAGTAGTCTTTAAGTCGGGGTATAAACTCTCCTTATTTAGTGTAAAATATCTTTGTTTTGATTATTTCACCATTAAATTTGTAAGGAGCTTTATCATAATACATTGTTGATACTGGGCTGCCTAAATCTGTACCTAAATCCAAACAGTCATTTCCTGTAAACCCTACTGGAGCAGTGGTTGGTACTTGACCTTTAGTCACTACTTCACCATTAATTTTGATTACTACATCTAATGGAGCATTTCCCTTTCTAGCAGTCATTGTTGATATAACTTCTAATTTCACTTTACCAGGTTTAATTTTCTGAGCAGATTTAAATCTAAATCTCTTGATCTCAAATAAATTATACTCATAATACAAATAGCCATTCTTCATAAAACAAGTTAACCCTCCAGAAAAATCGCCTAGTGCATATAAAACACCATTTGCATTTTTTGGCATTTCAACCTCCATTTCTACTGTATTAGATGCTCTTCCTAATTTAGGTGCAATACCTTCTGGCATACGTTCCATTCTTCCTGTAAAATGCCACTCATTATAAGGTGTTCTTGGTAAATCTTCTGGATGATAAATAACTGACCATAAACCACCACCAATAGGTAGATCATCATATTTTGTTGCTTCTACAAGAAATAACTCTTTCAATTCTTCTAACTTTTCAGGATATTCTGCAGCCAAATCATTAGACTCTGTCCAATCTTCGTTAATGTTGTAAAGTTCCCATTTATCATTTTCTGGTCTCCAATTTTCAATACCCGCTGGAAAACCCTGTACCCAAGGGATTCTTGGTCCAAAAGTACACGCAATCCACCCGTCTGAGTAAATACTTCTACTACCCATAATATCGAAAAATTGTGTTTTTAAAGTCCCTTCTGCTTTTGCATCATTAAATGAATAAGCCATACTAACTCCATCAATTTCTGTTTGCGTAACACCATTAACTACTTGAGGAGCTTCAATACCCACTACATCATAAACTGTAGGGACAATATCATTTACATGATGGAATTGAGCGTGAGGAATACTATCGTGTTTAATTGCTTTAGGCCAAGCGACAACCATTGGATTACGAGTTCCACCTAAGTAAGAAGCTGTTAACTTTGTACCTTTATAGGGTGTACTTCCTGCCCATGCCCAACCTGCATGATACATATTATGGACTTTATCTGTACCTAAAACTTCTAAACCACCTAGCTCATCTAAAGCTTTAATATGGTCTTCGACATTACTCTTGATACCGTTTAAAGATAATAACTCACTAATTGTTCCTTTCTGACCTTCTGATGAAGAACCGTTATCGCCCCAGATATAGAAAATTAATGTATTGTCTAATTCACCTTGAGCTTCTAGTTCGTCAATAATTCTACCAACATTGTAATCTGTATGTTCTGTAAAACCTGCAAAAACTTCCATTAATTGAGATTGGAATTCTCTTTGATCATCAGGAATATCGTCCCAACCCTGCATTGTAGAATCTCTTTCTGTTAACACTGAGTTGCCAGGAATCCAACCCATCTCTTTTTGTCTTTTGAAAACTCTTTTACGGTAATTATCCCAACCGTCATCAAATTTACCTTCATACTTTTTACTCCACTCTCTTGTTACATGATGAGGACCATGTACAGCACCTGGACTCCAATACATAAAGAAAGGTTTATCTGGTGCAAAAGATTGTTGATCTCTTAACCACTTGATTGCATCATCTGTTAAATCTTCTGTTAAGTGGTAATAATCATGTCCACTAGAAGTTTTAGGATGTTCTACATAAGTGTTATTTCTTACTAAATGAGGTTCGTATTGGTTTGCTTCTCCTCCTAAGAATCCGTAAAAATAGTCAAATCCATATGCGTTTGGCCAGTGGTTAAAAGGGCCAACACTTGATGTTTCATCTACTGGAGTGTTATGCCACTTACCAAAAGCACTTGTATTATAGCCATAATCTTTTAGCACTTCTGCCATTGCTGCAGATTCTTTAGGGATAATACTAGAATAACCATCCCAATTATTAGCAAATTCTGCCACTTGTCCGCTACCAACTTTAGTATGGTTTCTACCCGTTAATATCGAAGCTCTTGTTGGAGAACACATTGCAGTGGTATGGAACCTATTATAAGAAACTCCCATATCTGCTACTCTTGTTAGGTTTGGAGTATTTATCTCTCCTCCAAAAGTTGTAGTTGTACCACCACCTATGTCATCAATTAATATAATTAAAATATTTGGAGCATCCTTTTTTAAATGCTTTTCTGGAGTAGACTTAATGTATGTAGAATTTTGCATACTTACCCCCGCTTTACTCTTCGATTTTTTCTCTGGAAAAGGTAATATTTCTTGAGCAAACGAATTAATGTTACTTCCAAAAATAAATAATAAGACGACTTTAATCGTTGTAAAAATTGTTTTCATAAGTGATAATTATTTTATTAAAGATCATGAGATTTTTGACATCTCTTATTTTCGATAGAACAAATGTAGGGGATCAATAATGATATTAATTACATAAAAATATAGATAAGTTGCATAAAAGTATCAAAATGAATACCTTGACCAATAAGAGTAAAAAAACACTCTATTTCTTACAAAAAACATTGGTTTTCACTAGAATCTTTTCAAGTACTACTAAAAAATGGATCAAATTTATATACCTACAAGAAGTATGGGGATTAGCAAAACCTTCGAAAATTTAAAAGAGGCTTTCCCTAATGCAGAACATAACCGGTTTAGATTTAGAGGTAAAAACGGTGGAAACTCTATTTATCTTGGGTATTATGACCTTCTTCCTGGCTTTGAGATCTCTATAATTAAAACCACAAACGTTAAGCAAGTTTACTACGAAGAAATAAAAAAGGATGAAAATTGGATTATTTTAAAATTTATAAGAAATAAGACGGTAATAGATCCAATTAAAAAAACACTTACTCTTAATGAATTTGGATCAGACGAAGTTATACTTTACAACACTGGTTTACCTTTAGATACCATTATGTCTGCCAATCAGTATGTTGAAATGGTATCCATTAGAATAAATTTTAACGTGTTATATGATTATACTACACTAACAAAAGAACAGTTAGATGAAATAAGCAACTCCAATAAAAAAATCATTTTACATGAACGCATGGTTCCAAAAATAAAAGCAGGTATAGACGAGCTTTTCAAATGTCAAGAAATTGATGAAGGAGTTATTGGTTATAGTATTTCAAAGTCGTTAGAAATGGCAACACATTTCTTAATCCAGATAAAAAATAGATTTACTACGCCAGAAAACTATGGAATATCAGATTACAACTATAATCAGATGATTGCTATTAGAGATTTTCTATTAGAAGACCTCTCTCTCAATATAGAAATACATGATATCACTAAAAAATTTGGTGTAAGTACTGCCAACTTTCATCGTAATTTTAAAAAGGTTTTTGGAACAAGTCCGCACAAGTTTATTAAAAAATCTAGATTAGACAATGCCTTCAATATGCTAAAAAGCACCGATTTACCAATTGTAGAAATTGCAGATCAGTTAGGCTTTACACATGCCAGTCACCTTACTAATACATTTAAAGAAGAGTTTGCTATAACGCCAAAACAGTTACGTAAAAAGATAAATAATCTTTAAAACGTAACTGTTTTGGCGTTTATATTTATAGAATAAAGAATTACTTCACTACAATTCCGTAAGCTTTAATCATCTTATTTAATCTATCTATATCAGCTTGATGATTTAAACCTTCGTTGTTAAGTTCAATACCAAGTGTTGACATTTTTATACTTGCGTCAGTTGCAAGAGACTCATTGTGTCTATATTTTTTATCAAATTCTCTAGCTTGTGCTAAAAATGGCATTCTTTGGTTATCCAAATCTTCTTTTTCTTTTTCTAAACGAGTTTTAGTGGGATGGAAATTAGTCCAATCAAAACCAGGTGCATTCTTACTTGCATCCCACGTTAAAGAATTAATCTCATTATATTTTGCTTTACTTTGATTATAAAGTTCGGTTACTTTTTTATCAGCCGCTTCACTCTTACTTAAAAAATCTGAAGCTAATTTGTTATATTTTAATTTTTCAGCTGATAAAGCTGCATATTGTTGATTCTTAGCATCCATTTTTACTTGATCTGCTTTTACTTTAGTATCAAGATTAAAATACATATCTGCAATACCTGAACCTAAATGTTTATCAGTAATTACAGTAAGTTCTTTATTAGAAGAACTCTTAATTATTTTTGTTTCAACTTTAGGCTGATTTGGAGTTGAAGACGAATTACTTGAATTCGATGTATTTGTGAAATTTGAAATTCCTGTTGAACTAACAGCACCATTTGTATTAGTAGTTGAAGGTGTAGGTTTAGTCGGATTAACCTTAACTATTGTAGTTGAACCACTTTTAGTTGACCCCGTATTACTAACTCCATTTCCTTTTTGTGTTGTTACTACTGGTGAGTTTTTAACAACCGTATTTCCAGGTTTTTTTGGTGTAACAGGAGATGTTACATCAACCGTATTTTTATCTGCTTTAACTTCTGCGTCTTCTTTAAGAAGTTTATCATCAGCTACTTTTGTTTGAACTAATTCTTTTTTAATTATTTCTTCAACTGCAGGTTTTGGCTCTTCTTTATCTTTACAAGAGAAAACATTAAATGCTAATACTGAGAGTAATATAATCTTTTTCATAGTTTGAATATTTTTGTTTTTGTATGCTCTAAAGACAGCTTACATTAACGAGCAGCCAAAGACATTTATATCTATTAACTTATCTACACCCAATTCATTAAATTTTTTCAAGAAGCTATTTACAACCAAATTTCTTTTTGTAAGGTCTAAGGTGTAATACTCTTCATATCTATCTATTCAGAATAATACATCCGCATGAACAAGAAATTAATCGTACTTTCTCTCCTTATAAGTCTTTCTTTCTTATCATTCTCGCAACAAATAATTAAAGGAAAAATAATTAATACTGAAAATGGCAAAGCAGTCTCTTATGTGAATATTGGAATTAAAGGATCTAGTATTGGTACTGTTTCTAATTTGGATGGTTCGTTTTTGATAGCAATTCCAAAATCATATCAAATAGATAATACAACTTGCATAATTTCTTGCATTGGGTATACAGAACAGTCCATACTAATCGATACACTTCGAGAGGAAAACATAACTCTAAAATTAGTTCCAAGCACAAGAGTACTTAATGATGTTGTTATCAATTCTCGTCAGAAGAAGGGTAAAAAAGATGACAATCCTCGATTAAAAAAACTTGGTAAAATACATACATTTTTGCCTATAATGCATAGTATGTTTTATACTGCTAGTGATTCGGTTATAGAAGATAGACTAGGAAGAGAAAGAGGAACAATTATTACAATTAAGGAGGATTGTAATGTAAAAGCATTCAGTTTCCACATTTCTGGAAATGAATTTAAGACCATTCGTTTTCGCCTCAACCTCTATGCCACTGCAAAAGGCAAACCATCTGATTTAATTAACCAACAAGATATTTTATTCGAAGTAAAAGATGGATTTAAAGGGTGGTATACCGTAGACTTATCTCAGTATTCTATTGTTTTGAAAAAGAATCTAGAAAAAGCATTTGTAAGTTTACAATGGATTGATAGTGAAAAATTGGAAGATGATAGCAAATGGTTTTCAATCTCCGCAGCATTATCCAGTGTTAAAAATCACTTTTACAGAAATAAAATTGGGAGTCTTTTAATGGAAAGTTAAATATGTATATTGTTACTGAAAAGATAGAAATATAGCAAACAGCCTGACTATTTAATCATTCTATAACTCACAACACTAGACAATAAAGTAAGTCCAACTGCTATATATACTATCTGATTAAAAGCCTCGACAAATGCATTTTTATACAAAATTGCTATCGTCTCTTTTTGATCTATAATTACATCCGATGGTACTTTAGCTCCTGTAAAATTTACTGCCTCAACAATCACTTCTTGCTTTATATGCTGTCCTAATTCTAATGCATTAATTCCATCTGTAACATAAGCGGTAAAAAGATACAATGCTAATGCTCCCATAAGTGCTACAGCCAAAACATTTGCTGCTCTTGCAATTACATTATTTACGCCAGAACCTACGCCAATATTTTCTTCCGAAACAGAACCCATTACAGATGTTGTTAACGGAGCAACCGTAATTCCCATACCTATTCCTAGTATTAAAAAAGGGAGAAAAAAAGTAGTCCAATACTCCTCCGCTCCGTTTGTTATTCCACACAATGAAAATAAATAATAACCGATACTTATAATAATAGGTCCTACAATTAACGGTTTTCTGTATCCATTTTTATCTACATATTTACCCATTAAAGGTGAAATTGATGCGATACAAATAATAATAGGTAACATAGCAAGACCCGTATTTACTTCGCTATAACCTTGAATATCAATAAGGTTTAAGGGCACAAAGAAAAGTACGCCTCCCATAGCTGCGTAAACAAATAACGTCAGTAAATTTCCACCACTAAATGTAGATGATTTAAATAGGCTTAGTGGCATCATGGGGTGTCTGCTCCTTTTCTGAACGAGTATAAATAGTACCAAAGATGCACACCCAATAAAAACTGAACTTATTATAATGGGATGAAAGAAACCTAAACTAGCTGATTCTATAAAACCATATGTTAATCCAGTTAGTCCTAATACAACAAATAACGCACCCCAAACATCTAACTTTTGTGCATTCTTATTGCTAGTTTCTGGTACTTTTGTTAGCATAATGATTAAAACCATTATTGAAAGTGGAATATTGAGAAAGAAAATTATTCTCCATAGCCCCATTCCTGCTAACCAACCACCAAGTATAGGTCCTAATACACCAGTTAAGGCACTAAATGTAGACCATAAACCAATGGCTTGCCCTCGATTAGAATTATCAAAATGTGCACTTAAAATTGACAAACTACCCGGTGTAAGTAAAGCTCCTCCAACCCCTTGAAACGACCTTGCAATCAATAAATGATACGATGATTGGGCTATTCCACAAAAGAAAGAAGATACTGAAAACAGTATTAACCCTATAAGGAAAATCTTATTTCTACCGTATAAATCTCCTAAAGAACCCCCTAAAAGTAAAAGTGCTGAAAGAAATAAAGCATACCCATTTATTACCCATAATAATTGTGCTCCAGATAGATTTAAATCACGTTGCAATGCAGGTAATGCAACATTTAAAGCTGTGCCATCTATAAACACCAAAGACGATGCTAAAATGGTTGCTAACAATGTCCATTTTTGGGTAGAAGAATAGTTATTTTTTGAGGAACTCATAGATCAATATAATTAATCTTTGAGGGAGATAAAAGGTATGTTACTACAAATCAATTACTACCGTTTCCTTTTCTTATTGTAAACAAACCTCAATCTTTTTGTTCACTAGTGATCTAAAGATGTCTCTAATATGACTCATTAAACTAAAAAAAGTATGAAAAATAAAATTATTCTTATTGGTATATGTCTTTCTACAGTATTTGTTAGCTGTAAAAAAGATAAAGAGATTGTAACAGAAGTTCAAGAAGTTGTAGTTAAAGATAAAACTGCTTTAGCAGAAAATAAAGACTTAAAAGCGAAGCTAGACGCTATATCAAAAAAAGAAGCTGAACTTAAAAAAAGAGTTGAATTATTATCTGATCAATCTTCACAACTTGAGAATGATAATAAGGAACATCAAAAACCTTCCGGAAAAGTTACTCAGGATTTGAATAATAAGATCAAACAACTTGAAAATGACAATCAGAAGTTAACAGATCAGGTAAACAATCAAAAAAATTCAAGTAATCAAAATAATAAAATTAAACAGCTTGAAGCTGAAAATCAACAATTAAAAAACCAACAAACAGTTGATGATAAAACAATCATTACACTAAATGGTAAAGTCAAAACTGTTGAAGATTTATTGAAACAATTACAGTTAGATAATAGCCAATTAAAATTAGATGAAAAAGGTCTTAATGATATTATTACTGCACTTCAAAGTAAAACAAAAAAATTAACGGATGATGTTGAAGCAAATATCAATAAATTAAAAGCAACCGAAAGTAAATTAACTGATTCCGACACAAAACTTAGTTCATCAAATTCCAATAATACCCTTCTCTCAAAAGAAATTGTAACATTAAAAAAGGCGATTGCAGAACAAAAGAAAAAATATGACGTCTTAACTAATCAAGTTAAATTACTTGAAGATAAAATTAAGCAGCTTGAGGACGAAAAAAAGTTAAAAGAAGAGCAAGATAGATTGGAAGAAATCAAATTAGCTAAGAAGATACTTCCTTTATACATAGGAAAAAAATTAAAAGAGTTACCACTTAATCATAAAATAGTTGGTTATGATGATTGGGAATTTTATGATTATGTTAACATAATACAAAGTAAAACTTTAAAAAGAGATGATTTGGGTATTGTTCTTTTACTTATAAAAGGTAATACTCGTTATCAAGTCAATTTACACACAGGTAAAGAAGATAAAATAGTTAGTTTTAATTCACTGAGACGAGATCAATATTCTCATATAGTAAATGGAGTTCGAATGATTAAAGATCAACATAAACCATTCAATAAATTAAATAGTAGTGGTATAGTTGTTGAACGTAATGATTTTGCTAAAAGAACAAAATTTGATAAACCTGCCCCATTTGAAATTGTTGGATTAGAGAAAACAATTCTTATTGATGGTAATGGTAAAGTATACAATAAATTAACCGATAAATGGGAATCAGGAAAAACACCTGCAACCATTAATGGTAGAACTTATAATGCGATAGAGCTTACCGGAGTAGTATATGACTTTGTTCTAGATGTAAACGATTATATCACTGGAACTGGTAATGGAAAAGTTGCCAAAACAAAGCCAGCTAATTACCCTAATGAAGATGACATTATTGGTTACGACACACCCCAACCAGGAGTCAAAAACCCAATTTATCTTCGTGATATTAGACCTGAAATTAGAGCAATATCTGATCATGAATTTCTATTAATAACTAAAAATGGTGAAGCTATTTTTGGCACTAATGTAATGAAACTTGTTAATCCATAAAGCTAAAGAAAGAGGGTGTTGCAGTATATGAAACACCCTCTTTCTTTATTCAAATACCACTGTTCCTAAGCCTTTGTCATATTTTCTATATCTACTGTATAAGCATGAATAGGAAATTTACCTTTAGTTGTATTCAAAGTGTTTATTGCTAAAATTATTTCTGTTGCTTGTTCGTCTGAAGCAGCGACAATATCCATCTTAGATGTTGCAGTAATGCTTTTATTACTAAAGAATAAACTTGCAGGATTTACATCTGTATAAATTCCTTTTACGCTAGATTCACTAAAGGTAGATACACCTACCTTACTTAATAAGGCATATAATTCTGTTTGCTTTCCCTCATCAATAGAGAAGATAAATACCAGTTTCATATCAAATATTTTTAAGTGAATAAGGATTTAAATGTACTAAGATTGAAGAGAGGAAATTCCGTTCTTCAACCTTAGTTTATAAATTAATATAGCATCAATTACTTTTGATATTTCTTCTTTTCAGTCATATAAAAGACTAATGGAACTATCAATAAAGTTAAGCCTGTAGAGGCTATTGTACCTCCCATTAATGAAATGGCCAAACCCTGGAAAATTGGATCGAATAAGATAACAAATGCACCAATTACCACTGTACCTGCCGTTAATAAAATAGGCATTGTTCTTACTGCTCCTGCTTCTATAACAGCTTCTTTTAAGGGTGCTCCTTCTTCTAATTTTATATTGATAAAATCAATCAGTAACACCGAGTTTCTAACCATAATTCCTGCCAATGCAATTGCACCTATCATAGATGTGGCCGTAAAGAAAGCTCCTAACATCCAGTGGCCTACTAAGATACCCACCATAGCAAGTGGTATAGCTACCATCATTACAATAGGTGTTTTAAAATCTTGAAACCACCCAACAATTAGCATGTAAATGATGACTAAAACTACCGCAAATGCAGCTCCTAAATCTCTAAAGACTTCGAATGTAATTTGCCATTCACCATCCCATTTCAATACATAATCGTCTTCTAGAAAAGGTACTGATGTAAAATTTTGCGTTAATGCTTTTCCATTTGGTGTAATGATAGAAGATAGCTCACCATCTATACCCAACATGGCATAAATAGGCGATTCCATTTTACCCGCAACGTCTGCTACTACATACGTTACTCTTTTTTGGTTCTTTCTATAAATACTCTTAGGACGAATTGATTGATGTACTTTTACAAGATCTCCTACAGCAACCATGTGCCCTTGCATAGATTTTAAAGAGATACTTTTAAGGTCTTCTATCGATGTTCTATTCGTTTCTTTAAGAACTAATTTTATAGGCACTTCACCATAATCAAGAGGAGCTTCTATTTTACTAACGTTGTACCCACGTAAAGCAACATTCATACTATGTACTATCTGTTGAGTAGATATACCTGCCAAGGCTGCTTTTTCTTTGTCTACATCAAAAGTATATTCAATCTGATCTGCTTCTGTGTAGGCATCTACATCTACAATATCTTTTGAGTTTTCAAAGACATTGTACACATGTTCTGCCACTTTTTCCTGTCCTTTTAAATTTGGTCCGTAAATTTCTGCCACTAAAGTAGACAGTACTGGAGGTCCAGGAGGGACTTCAACAATTTTGATGTTTGCTCCTAATTGTGTTGCCAATTTTTGAATACCAGGTCGCATTGCTTTGGCCAAATCATGACTTTGCAAACTACGTGTTCCTTTATCTGTAAGGTTAACCTGAATATCTGCAACGTTTGGCCCTCTTCTTAAATCGTAATGCCTTACTAAACCATTAAATGTATTTGGCGACGATGTACCTACATACATTTGATACGCCACTACTTCTGGCTGTTTTCTTATATAGGCTGCCAATTCTTTGGTTACCTGATAGGTCTCTTCTAATGGTGTTCCTTCGGGCATATCTACTACCACTTGAAACTCATTTTTATTATCAAATGGTAGCATTTTTACTACTACCATATCAAAATAAAACATAGAAAGTGAACCTAGTAACATAGTTGTGATGCTCACAATAAAAGTCCATCTTAAAACAGGACGTTCAATAAGTGGGCGCATCATTTTATTATATGCTTTATATATCGCGGTATTTTCTACCTTAAATACTTCATCTTCGTTATGCTTGTCTCCTTTTAATAATCTGTAAGCTATAAATGGAGTAATTACCAATGCTACAATTAAAGAGAAAAACATGGCAAATGCAGCTCCAATAGGCATTGGACTCATATAAGGACCCATCATTCCAGATACGGCAATCATTGGTAATACTGATGCTATCACCGTAAATGTTGCCAATATTGTTGGGTTTCCGACTTCATTTATAGAAGCTAATGCTGCTTGCATAAAGGGGAGTTTCCTCATTTTAAAATGACGATGCATATTTTCTGCAATAATTATACTGTCATCTACCACTATACCTGTTACAAAAACAAGGGCAAAAAGTGTGATCCTATTTAACGTATAACCTAATAAATAATAAGAGAAAAGCGTAAGCGCAAATGTTACAGGCACAGATAAAAACACAACCAAGCCACCTCTCCAACCCATAGAGAGCGCTACAACAATTGTTACTGCTATTATAGACCCAATTAGGTGCATCAAAAGTTCGTTTACTTTATGCGATGCACTTTCTCCGTAATTTCTTGTTACTGTAACTTCTACCTCTTTCGGAATTAGAGTTTCTTTTAAATGTTCTGTCTTAGAAAGGACCAAATCTGCTAATTTCATTGCATCGGCTCCCTTTCTTTTTGCAATTGATAATGTGATTGCGGACACATCACCTTTGTGTTTTTTATTACTAGAAATCCCATTGCCATAACGTACATACTGAATAGGTTCAGCAGGCCCGTCAATTATATTGGCTACTTGATCTAGATAAATAAGATTACCATTATTTGCACCAATAACTAGATGTTTCAGCTCATCAATATTTTTAAAAAAAGCACCTGATTTAACCGAGAAGTTGGTGTTTCCTAGATTAAAAGTCCCAGAAGACATTTGTTGGTTTGCTGCCTGAATTTGCTGAGCGATTAGTAATGGATCTACCTTAAAAGATTTCATTTTATCTCTGTCCAATTCCACACGCATTTCTCTGCTTCTCCCACCAATCACCTTTACCTGTGCTATATCATTAATTTTTGCTATTTCAGTACCCACTTCTTCCCCGATACGTCTAAGCATAAAATCATCGTATTTATCGCTATGGAATGTTAAAGACAATGCAGGAACGTCATCAATTGCTCTTACCTTAATAATAGGTTGCATTACCCCTTTGGGCATTTGTGCTTTATGTTTATCAAGTTCTGCATAGAGTTTCACTATACTTCTTTCAATATCCTCTCCTACTAAAAACTGAACAATTACCATTGCCTGTTCATTCATAGAAGTAGAGTAAACATATTCCACCCCTTTAATATTTGCCGCCATTTTTTCTATTGGCTTGGCTATTCTTGCCTCTACTTCTTCTGGCGTTGCCCCAGGGTAACCAATAAATAAATCGGCAATCGGCACATCAATTTGTGGTTCTTCTTCTCTTGGTGTTAAAGCACTTCCGTAAATACCCAACCCAATAAAAACGAACATCAAAAGAGGCGTCAACTTAGAGTTGATAAAGACCTCTGCAATTTTACCTGCTATTCCTTTTTGCATGACAAATTATTTTTGAGATGAATACTTTACTGGTTGGCCGTCATAAAGAGATACAGGCAAAGGCGTAATTACAATATCATCTGACTGAATTCCTGATAAAACTTCTATTTTATCATCGTATTTTTTTCCTACTCTTACCCAAGTTAAAGATGCTTCTTTTTGCATGTTTACTAAAAACACTCCTGTAAGTTGTCCTTTTACATAGATACTTTCTGCTGGTACTACTATTTTTTCTGTCACTTCTTGGGCAGTAGTTACCTTAGCATATAACCCATTATTTAGTCCTTTCTGAGAGTCTAAAGTAAATTCCACCTTAAACTGTCCGCCATTAAAACTTCCAGACGGCACAATTCTTTTTACCTTCCCTGTATATGTTTTACCATTTGCATCTACAATAAAGTGTGCTGTTTCTCCTTTTTTAAATTGATTTATTTTGGCTGATGGAATAGTAGCTATTGCTTTAAACGATGCACTAGATGCAAACTCAACAATAGGCATTCCTGGTGTTGCCATATCGCCACCCGTCATGTACTTTTTAGTAATAACCCCATTGTATGGTGCTTTTATTAAAGTATATGATAAGTTGGCGTTTACCTCATCTTCTGCTTTTTTTGCCGAGATTAATTGTGCTTTTGCAGATAAAAAATGAGTGGTAATATCATCTAATTCTTTATCTGTAGCACTTTCTAATTGATGTAACTTGGTAATTCTATCAAAATCTTTCTCAGCATTCTTAAGGCCAATTTCTGCCATTTCTACTTGTGCATGTATTCTTGCTTTTGAGGATTGAATACCTGCACTTTCTATTCTTGCAATCACCTTGCCCTTAGGTACTAGATCTCCTGCTTCAAAATTGAAGTTGTAAATTCTACCCATCAATTTTGTACTTAACTGGGTAATTTTTTCGCTTTTAATTTCGGCTGCATAAGAGTTTTCTGTAGCAATTGCCTTGTTTGTTACGGTGTAAGTAGTTACTACTATTGGAGTAACTACTGTAGTCACTTTTTGCTCATTAGAATTCCCACATGAAGTAAATACCCCTAAGGATAAAAGGAAAACAAATGCGGCTATAGTATATCTTTGATTTTTCATTGTTTGCGTGTTGTTTATTCTTGTACAAGTAAGTCTAAGTGGAAAATAGCCATGTTGTAAGTAAATACAGCATTTAAATAAGCCAATTCCTTTTCTGATTTTACTGTCTCGGCAGCTAATAGATCAAGTGTTTTTTCTAAACCTACACTGTAACGATCCGACAGTATTCTGTAGCTTTCTTGTGCTTCTTCTTTCGCCATTTCTGCCATCTCTATTCTTGTTTTGGCAGTAACAACTTTACGTTGCGATTTTCTCAGTTCAATGTCTGCTTTAGATTTTTCCTTTTCTAAATTTAACGTCGCCTTCTCCCAATTTAATTTTGCTTGTTGAGATGTGGCTATCTGGTTACCGCCATCATAGATTGTCCAACTTAAAGAAACCCCAACAAGGTAACTTTGTGCCGTTGTACCAAAAATGTGTTGATCGTTAAAATCGTACTGACCAAAAGCATTTATACGTGGTGCAAATTTTGATTTATTCATTTTCCACATATTTTTCTGTGCTTCTACAGCAAAATTCATTGCCATTAAATCAGCGCGTACTAGAGATACATGTTCTTGTTCTATTTTAGCAACATCTGTAGTTATTGTCGTTAATTTATCTTCAATTTCTATGGTTGTATTTTCAGGTAAACGAAGTAAAAAAACTAGATAATCATTCACAGTAGCTACACCATCTTTGGCTTCTTCTAACTTAGACTGAAGATCTAACTTTCTCACTTTCACTTGTAATACATCAGACTGTTTTGCATAGCCATTTGCTTTGTTATTCTCCACCACCTTCATAGCCTCTTCTACCGTAGCAATAGCTTCCTCTAAAACAATTTGTTGGTCTTTTGCTAGCGACAACATATAATAATGTTGCTTTACCTCGAAAAGAATAAACTCTTGCAATCTTTTTGCCTCTTGAATTTTGGCATTATACACCTCTTTAGAAGCCTTTCTGCCATAAATACCATCTAAATTGAATAAAGGCATTTCTATAGCTCCTCTAGTATTCCAATTAGAGATATCGTCTGGATTATTTAATCTATCTGGATTAAAATCTGCAGCAGTAACTCTTTCTTGTTGTAATAAAATACCAAAACTATTCAGTGGGTTATTTGTACTTACTCCCGTTTCTGAAAGAGTTATTTTAGGTAAAAAGACTTTGTTTGTCTTTTTATAATCCATCAAAGCAGATTTAACTTCTACTTCTTTAAGTTCTATATCTCTATTCTGAGATACAGCTAATTGTAACGCTTCGTCCATAGAGAGCAGTTTCTCTTGGGCAAAACTATGTAAGGCTAACACTACAAAAAGTACTGTTAGAATACTATTCTTTTTCATTTAGAATATGATAAGCGAATGAATGTAATTATACTTTTAATATGTAATAGATGTGATACCTCAGAAATAAGGGCAATCGAGTTTGGTCATCGAGTTGATGCAGAGCATAGTATTATGTAATTATATTTAATTTAAAGTTTGATGATAGTACAAATGTATATTTCTTAATTGAGAGCCTATGTGATAATAGTTACAGAACCACTAAAAGTAACTTGAGTCTAGTTTAAAAGCACAAAGCTAAAGATATTCTACGATTTTCTCACAAAATCATTATTTATAATAATCTGATATATATTAATCATAATCTACAAATACTAATCTTAAAGATGGCGTTAATATAGATGTCTCTCAAGTAATGAGAACTTACACTTTTAACACTTTTAAAAAATCATCATTATGAACAATTTATTCGGCGAAATCAAATTTGATATTAAGCATTGGTACCTTCCTTTAATCTCTGGTTTATTATTTGTTGGTTTAGGCATTTGGTCGGCAATGCATCCATTGGTTACATTAGTATCATTATCGTATATATTTAGCTTTACTTTTCTAATAGTCGGAACACTTCAAGTTATTATGGCTATCGTAAATAGAAAAAATATGATTGGTTGGGGTTGGTCATTAGCTGGTGGTATTTTTACTGCTGCTTTAGGTGCTATTTTAGTTGCAAACCCTGCACTTTCTGTTACAACTTTACCACTTTACTTAGGTTTCTATGTAATGTTCCAAGGATTTAATTCTGTTGGTAAAGCAATTGAATACAAAGACCATTCTAGCAATTGGGGTTGGATTTTATTCTCTGGTATTGTAGGTATTTTATTAGGTTTCTGTTTACTTTCTAATATTGCTTTAGCAGGTTTGACTGCTGCATTCATTGCAAGTTTCGCATTAATCAACACAGGTATCTCTGAATTCTTTGTGTCTGCAAAATTGAAAAAATTAAAAAACGAGTTTGATTTAAAAAACTAAGTTTTTAAGAAGATTAAACTCCTAAATCCTGTCAGTAGGCTAATAAGCTTATTGACAGGATTTTTTTGTTATACAATTTTTAATGCTCATATGTTATGATGAGTAATATATAGTGTATATACCTAAAAATTTCTTCTAGCTCTTTATGATTACCTCTCAAAATAGATGCTTTAAATAATTGTCTCCTTTGGTCTATCAAACGCACAATTAGAGGTAGCAAATAATTAATAGTAAATATTTTATTCTATCAGCAACTGTTTTCTGTAGAATTTAGAAAGAAATTAATATCTGCTATATATTAATCATAATCTACAAATACTACCCCCTAAAACTTCCGTTAATATAGATGTCTCTCAAGTAATGAGAACTTACACTTTAACACTTTTAAAAAATCATCATCATGAACAATTTATTCGGCGAAATCAAATTTGATATTAAGCATTGGTACCTTCCTTTAATCTCTGGTTTATTATTTGTTGGTTTAGGCATTTGGTCGGCAATGCATCCATTGGTTACACTAGTATCGTTATCATATATATTTAGTTTTACTTTTCTAATAGTCGGAACACTTCAAGTTATTATGGCTATCGTAAATAGAAAAACAACTATCGGTTGGGGTTGGGCATTAGTTGGTGGTATTTTTACTGCTGCTTTAGGTGCAATTTTAGTTGCAAACCCTGTACTTTCTGTTACAACTTTACCACTTTACTTAGGTTTCTATGTAATGTTCCAAGGGTTTAGCTCTGTTGGTAAAGCAATTGATTACAAAGACCACTCTAGCAATTGGGGTTGGATTTTATTCTCTGGTATTGTAGGTATTTTATTAGGTTTCTGTTTACTTTCTAATGTTGCTTTAGCAGGTATGACTGCTGCATTCATTGCAAGTTTCGCATTAATCAACACAGGTATCTCTGAATTCTTTGTGTCTGCAAAATTAAAAAAATTAAAAAACGAGTTTGATTTAAAAAACTAAGTTTTTAAGAAGATTAAACTCCTAAATCCTGTCAGTAGGCTAATAAGCTTATTGACAGGATTTTTTTGTTATACAATTTTTAATGCTCATATGCTAGATGAGTAATATATAGTGTATATACCTAAAGTTCTCTTCTACCCACTAAATCAATTCACCACAAAATAGATGCTTTATAGAATGCTCTCCTTTGGTCTATAAAACGCACAATTACAGATTGCAATTAACTAATAGTAAACATGTTATTCCATCAGTAACAATTTTTAGTAGACTTTAGAAAGAAATTAATATCTGCTATATATTAATCATAATCTACAAATACTACCCCCTAAAACTTCCGTTAATATAGATGTCTCTCAAGTAATGAGAACTTACACTTTAACATTTTAAAAAATCATCATCATGAACAATTTATTCGGCGAAATCAAATTTGATATTAAGCATTGGTACCTTCCTTTAATCTCTGGTTTATTATTTGTTGGTTTAGGCATTTGGTCAGCAATGCACCCATTGGTTACATTAGTATCATTATCGTATATATTTAGTATTACATTTTTAATGGTCGGTACACTTCAAGTTATTATGGCCATTGTTAATAGAAAAAATATGATTGGTTGGGGTTGGTCTTTAGTTGGTGGTATTTTTACTGCAGTTTTAGGTGCAATTTTAATTGCTAATCCAGCACTTTCTATAACAACTTTACCTCTTTATTTAGGTTTCTATGTAATGCTACAAGGTTTTAACTCAATTGGTAAAGCAATTGAATACAAAGACCACTCTAGCAACTGGGGTTGGATATTATTCTCTGGCATTGTTGGTGTTCTTTTAGGATTCTCTTTGCTTTCTAATATTGCTCTAGCAGGTATGACTACTGCATTTATTGCAAGTTTCGCATTAATCAACACAGGTGTTTCTGAGATTATTGTGTCAGTAAAATTGAAAAAATTAAAAAAAGAGTCAGCTTCAAAAAACTAAGTTTTTAAGAAGATTAAACTCCTAAATCCTGTCAGTAAGCCACAAAGCTTATTGACAGGATTTTTATATATATACAGAAATGTTCTTTTTTTATAATTCTGATAAGAAGTCACCCCAAGAGATACTACTCTCCTCTGTAATTGATTGGAAGCTCATAGCACGAACTTTCTTACTTTTTCTAAGTTTTCTATTCACTTCAATTGGTCTCTCTTCAATTTCCTCTAACATATCAATTTCATTTTCTAGAGGCATTTGTATGGATTGAGAACTGTTTATTTGCACCTGCATTTCTTCTTCCTTTTCAAACTGCACCATCTCCTTAAGTTGCTTTAATAGAACATCAACTCGTTGGCTCTTTATATTCTCTTTTTCTTCTATCAAAAGGTTGATCAACCCAATAATAGTATTTTTATGACTAATGGGTAATTCATAAATGCTATATGAACTAGGATCGTAAAAATATTTCCCTTCCTCAAAAATTATAGGTGCGTTAAAACCTAGAATATCACTTCTAAGAATTCTAATATCTTCTTGAATACTTCTTTTAGAAATACTTGTAATTTTCCCTTTTGCATCTGATAAAGCATCAGAACAACGTTCAATTAACAGTCCTAAACTGCACCCTAAATTATTGGAATGTAGACAGTTATTTATTGTTCGATAACGAATTAATGCATTAAGATTAGCAGGCATATCAGATTATTTTTCTCAATGCAGATAGAATGCATTAAGCTAGTTTAAAATTGTAATTATTAATTTATCACTAAAGATAGTAAGATGCAAAAAGTAAAAGAAACAATCACAAAAACATGTATTTCAACAGACTACCTTTTAATCCTTGACAGGTCTGGCTCTATGGATAGTTGTTGGAAAGCAACCATCGATGGTTTAAATGAACAGATTTCTACCATTAAAAGATTGAACCAAGACAATAAAGAACAACAATATACAATTTCTCTATTGGTATTTGACGACGAAATTGAATGGGTAGTTTTTAGGAAGAAACCAAGTAAAGTTCAAAAGTTTACAGGCAATGAGTTTCCTCCAAGAGGATTAACTGCTCTACACGATGCTATTGGTTTTGGCATTAAAAAGTTGAATAAAAGTCTAAAAACTACTACAACTAATTCTCTTCAATTTCCGGTTGTAGTAATCATGACAGATGGTGGAGAAAATGCATCTAAAGAGTATACCATCACTCAGATTAATAAAAAAATAAATGCACTTAAAGAGAAAAAATGGAGTATTACTTTTATAGGTGCAAATCAAGATGTACTAGAAACAGCCAAAAAATTAGGTGTCAGTAAAGAAATGGCACATAGTTTTACATCTGACAGTGATGGCGTTCATATAATAAACGAAAGTCTTTCTAAAAGTATGTGCAAAAGAGCAGCACACATACGTACTGCATCTGAAAGTGAAGCAATAATTGAAATGGATTTTAAACTAGAAATAGAAGGTTGATACGGTAATACTTCTGAACATACTTTCTCTAAAAAGAAATTTCTTGTAGGTAATATTCAAATGTCGTACTATAAAAAAAGGGATTTGAAAAATTCATGTTCAAATCCCAATTAAAATATAAACTTCTTATTTTAATGAACGTTCAATAACCATTGACTCATTTTGAGTTAATTCATCTGCTCTTTTATAATAAAGATAAAACTCATTAAAGCTGATTTTAGTAGCTTCTACAATAACTTCGTTATTGTTGTTATCTAAAATACAATTACTACCAGAACGTATCCCATATTTCATTTGGGCATATTCGGTAAAGTTAGATCCGTTTAACTCTCCATCTAGAGCTAAGTTTCTTTTGATAATTGCTTTTACTTTCTTAAAGACATAAATTTTCATCTTACTTTTTGTTTAATTTTTAAATACTATATGATTATTTTTTAAACAAAAATATATCCAAATAGATTTTTATGACAAAATTGCATACTTTATTTGTCATTTTGACACAATTGAATAGTGTAGCTAATAAAACTAATAGCTAAAACTTTTCTAATTAATTGGATAGAAAGGTTTTAGCTATCATTATATTTATAGCCAATAAGCTAATACTTCTGAACTTTATTTGGAATAAGGTGATGTTATAAGTTTAGTCTATTAAATTTGATTTCATTCTAAAAATAGCGCAATGGAAATCGACAATTTTATTGATATAGAAACAGAGCAATTAATTACTAAAAATATAAAGGAGCATGGGTATCATCTTGGTGTAATTGATGGAGATGAGTACCTACCTTCGTTTGCTTTTACTATTGGATTATATAAAACTTACAACCACCCAGAAATAATCATTTTCGGGTTATCAAAAGAAGTAATGCAAGTAGCTTTAAATACTATTTGTCAGAATATCCAAAAGAAGACAACGTATACTACTGCTACAGATTACAGTGATATTCTTAATAAATACCCTGTACAATTTGTGGAAGTTGCAAAAGACAATTACTTCAATTACCTCGATTATTGCAGCTATTTCTATGATAATACGCCTAATTTCCCTGCCCTTCAATTAGTATGGACAGATAAGCAGGGACATTTCCCTTGGGACAAGCAATTTGATGAAGAATGGAAATTTAATCAACCCTTATTAGATAGAAATACTGATTTTAAATTCTACGAAGAGAAAGAATTAGAAGTCTATACAACAAAATACACTTTACAAGGCAACCCAATCTTATGGGTTTACCATACGCATGATGGTGATTGGGAATTCCATAGTGAAGAACACCCTGATATTGATAATGTACAAACAATCACTTTAGGAGATTTAGTACAAAAAGATAAAAGCTTAAATGATGTACATATTTTAAGCTATGGCCAAAGTGCTGTCAGAAAAGACATAGATTCTCCTTGGGAATTTGCAGATTATGAAGAGGAAGATTAATAATTAAGATAACAAGCCCCTTTCTATTCTAAAATAATGGAATAGAAAGGGGTTGTCTCTATAATTTAAATCAACTATTCTCCTCCTTCTACCTGACTTACAGAATCTTGACTAACCGTAGTATAAAATTCAACATCTGCTTTTTTAACTTTCAGTATACGTTCTTTAAACTCTTCATAAGTAAACTGTTTTACTAAAAAATAAGCTTCATTATCGTTGGCGACGAGTTCTAAAATTGTACCTGTTTCAAGTCGGAATGCTACATCTTTTGAGGGCGTGAAACCCATAGTAAAAGGTTCTTTAATTACTACTAATTTTTCTTGTGCATAAATTGATACTGAAAGTAGTACAAGCAAGATAGATATCATCATTGTTTTAAGCATAAAATCAAAATTTATAGGTTATACCTCCTACTACTTGAAGAGGACGAATTTTGTAAGTAATATCTTCTTGATACAATGAGTTGACGTTTTTCATTGCCCATGTTTCTTGATTAAAAACATTATTTACTGCAATAGAAAACGAATATTTTCTTTGTTTAAACTGATACTTAAAATCACAAAAAGTAACTGATGAATAGTTTGACGGTAAAATATAGTGCACATTAAATGAAAAGAAATTTTCAGCCAAATTTAAATTCAATTCACAACTCAAATTATCTAAAGTTGATAAGGAAGAATACGTAACATTCTGGTTTATCATTCTACTTGCTGAGATATTTACATTTAACCAAGTAAGTGGATAAAGATCTAATTTCCCGGTGTATTTGACCTGCTGTAACTTAAAATCAATAATCTCATTATTTACTATTTGTTCTTGTTTCGTATCGCTAAAATCAATTTTTAAAGAGGCAGACAACACTTTATTAACCACTACCTTACTCCCATTAATGCTAAATATCTGGTATTTTTTTTCATTCGTCTCATCTATCAAAGTAGTGATTATCTCTCCTTGAGTACCTATTTGCACTTCATTTAAATAATCACTAAATATAATTTTATGGGTATAAGTAATGTAACCAAAAAGTAATAAAGATGGATTTTTATATTGCAAATTACCCGAATTCAAGAGCATCTTATTCCAATAAATAGGCGAAGCATTTTTACTTAGTCTTGTATAATTTTCTACAATTATCCCGTAATAAATTGATGAATACTGAGGGTCAGTCGAGAAGTTACTATTTAGTTTTACCGTTAAATTATTACTAATATCCCATGATACAAATAGCTTAGGTGCAATAAATAAAACCTGTTTTGATTGATCAACGTTATGAGGCGTATTTTCTAAATTAATAAATTGATAGGCAATGGGAAATTTTAAATCAATCTGTCCTCTTGAAAAACTGTACGTAAACTGTTCTTGAACATACCCCTCTAAAAAATCTGTATTCTGATTGTTAGTAAATAATGTAGATGAATACGCATTATTCTCTCCATTAATATTGGATAATAACTGTGTATGATTATACTGAAAACCCAACTTATTTTCAATCATTATTGGCCCAATAAACCAACTATTGGCAATTTCTTGTTTCGTTTCTAAGTAATTAGTTGTTATCAATTGCTTATGTAAATTCTCTAATGTATCAATAAAATGAATAGTCTCATTAGAAGTGCTACTATACAATTCACTATTTACAGAAAAGATTGTTTCATTTACTTTTACTTTGCCGTTTAAGACATTTCCCACCTTTATTGTTTCCTGTAAAATAGGCTGATTTATAGTATCAGAAAATTGTAGTACCTGGGTAAATTCATTGTTTTTTTTGTACTGTAATTGGGTTGTATTTTTGAGATACTTCTCTTCTGTATTTATCTCATAAATCACTTTTACAGAAAGGTCATCAATTACTGTTACACTGTGCTGACTCCTTAAAATAGTATCTACATTGGTAGTAAAATAAACACGCTGATTTTCTACATTTTGCCGTTGTTCATCATTGAGATAATCAACATTAATTTTCATAGTCCCCTTCTTTGTTTTAGCACTTGCATTAATTGTACTTAAAGAAGTTTGATTCAATAAACCTCGTTCTTTGGTAAGAAAAGGAATAGCGTAATCTGTAACATATAAATGAAAATTATCCTTATTAAATGGACTTTTAATAAATGTATGTATTTCCAATTGATTTAAAATCTCTTTCCCTGTATTATCAAACTGAAAAGACCCAATAAATTGATGAGATTTAGAAAAAAACATTGGTGTCACGTTCAATTGTAGAAGGCCTTTTTTATGTACATCTATCCCTCCATAAATACCCACTTTACCATTAAAAACAGAAGCACCTTTTAATACGATATTCATAGATGGTTTATAATTTATTTGTTTACCTCTAAGCATAGCAATTGGTTGATGATGCTCTAAGATTTGAACAGAAGCAATTTTTTCATGTGAAAGGTTTTTTGTTGCCAAGGCATATTTTCCCTCTAAAACATCAACACCTTCAATATAAAATTTATTCAACAACTCTCCCTGATACTTAATAGTACCAGTTTCAGAAACTTCTATACCGGGCATGTTCTTCAGTACATCTTCTAATGAATAATCACTTTGTTTAGCAAAAGATTGAATTGAATATTCTATAGTGTCATTTAAAACATCAATTGGTGGGTTTTTGATAAGTACTTCCTGTAAAACCTCGGTTTTTGTTGCTAAGGTGATTCTGCCTAAATACATTGTGCTTTGAAGGTGTATAAATTTAGTTTCAAACCCTAAAAAACGAATACACAACATCTTCTCTTCTATTCTTCTCGAATTTATTTCAAAATACCCATCCACATCAGAAATTGCATAATCTAAAATACTAGAATCTTGTTTGCTTAAAAGAACTATACTTCCACCTATAATTGGTAATTGATTTTCATCTTCCAAATACCCACTAATAAGAGACTGACCATTACTTAGCATTGGTAAAATTGCTAAACCAAAAGTAATAGCAACCCTATTAATTTGCTTTCTCATTATAGATTTCCATTGGATTATCCTTTCTTGCCATTTTCTTTTCATAGCGCATTAGCACATCTTCAGTAACAGAAGCTCCCACAGATGAATTTTGAATACTAATTCGTATATTTTTAAACGCTTTGTCTCTAATTTTTAAATACTTCTGATGCGTTACTTGAGCTTCTGAAAGAATAGGCTTTGTAATGGGTTTCTGTAGAGTACTTTTTTTAAAATACGTAAGCTTAAAGTGATAATCCTTTTTAAGATCATAAAGCTCTACAATTAAACCAGGTAACCCCGTGAATTTATAAGGACCTTCTGAAATAGGGATATCCATTGTAAACCATGCTTCATACTCCCTACCCGCATAACCTACCGTTGCTTTTTGACACCTATAATTAGCTATTATTTTTTTATCTGAATGTAATTTCCATTTCATTACATCCTCTATTTTCTCTTGGTAAGTGTAGTTTACACCAAAAAGGCGGTCGTTAAACTCCAGTATACCATTACTTTTAAATATTGAATAATTAAACTTTGATTTTGGTAATGATGCAAGAAAATTTAAACCTCCTTGCATACCTTGTTCTTTAGTTATTATCCCGAAAGTATCTAATGCTGCATCTCTTATCTCTTTAGAATGTTCAGTAAATTTAGATACATGATTTTTACCTATTAATAATATAAATACTGCAGAATTATAGTTAGAATCTAACGTACTTTCTTTAAAATTCAGATCATAATAACACTCTATTTCTACACTATCTAAGACATTATTTCTTTGTTGACCAAATAGAAATTGATATTGAAAGAAAAACAAATTGACTATTATAAATACTTTCATGATTAAAAAAATTAAACGTGAAATTATTTTTGTAATTCAATAATTATATTACAATGAAATTTAGAGAGGTAGTTTTTTTATTACGTACCTCCCTTTGAAACAAGGTTTAATTAGCAATAAATATCAATTAAATCGTTCATTTCTTGCATCATTTGGTTACTACCATCTACAGCACCTGAACAATATGTAAAACTATGCCCACATAGTTCTACTCCACTACAACCTGCAATTGATACAGTTACTGAAATAACAAACATGATTAGAGTTAGGATAATTAGCTTTTTCATAATTAGTTGATTTTATAATAGATTAGGTCCATTAAGTTGTTAGTACATTGGTTTTTAACTAGTTACAATAAAACGAATGAAATTGTAAATTTAATCAGTTAATAACCTTAAATACACTTTTAGCAAAATGTTTAAAATTAGTCAACTATGTAATTTGCAATTCAAATTAATTACTTTGAATCCCTTTCTCTAAAATTGAAATTAAACGATTGGTCTTATCACTTATATTACTAAGGTATTTTTTGATCTCTTTTATTTGTAAAGTGTTATCTTCTGTCTTAATTATTTTATCAATTGTGGTATTCGCTAAAAGTAGATCTCCTTCTATTTTAAAAGCAGCGTAATTAAATGCCTTTTTTAAAACCTCCGTTTCTTTTTCTATAAGTGCTAATTGGGCGTAACTTTCCGACTCATCTGTGTACGTACAGACAAGGTAATCGTTACTTAATTTTTGAATTCTGTTTGTTCTATATAATGTTATTTCATCATTTACTTTGTACCCTTTTAAGGTTAGTTCTTGAGGAACACCTGTAGCAAAAACAGTTTCAAGTACTGCAATCAACCCAAACTCATCGACGTTAGGAAATACCTCATGCACATTTTTACCAAGGTAATCTATTCCAACAACACCATCCATTTGTTGGCCTGCTGTATTGTAAAATATAAATTCAAAAATATTTTCTGAGATTCTTTTATAAACCGCAACACCTAATGTGGTTTGCTTATAATAAGCTAATAAATCTTCTGTCATTCTTAAATAATAGTAGTAGCATAAAAAAACTGTTGATACAAAATAACAACTAAAATTTAATTTCACCTATAAAATGAACAAGAAAATAATTTGATAAACGTACATATTAAATAGTATAATCACCTACTAACGAATAGGTTGCATTTCTTCGAATTGAGCAATATTAACAATTTCAAATTCAAAAAAGCTACTATAACACATTGATTTTCTTGATATTGTAAATCATAAGCTTCTAAATACTATCAACTAAAAACTATAATCATGAAATCTACTATCAAACTTTTAAAAATTCTTTTTTTCAAGCTTTCTAATAGTCCTCCTAATTATAGAACATCAACAAAAGAAATCTTAACTACCTAATAACCTCAACCCTATGAAAACGCTAAAACTTTTCCTTTTATCATTTTTATTCTTCCTCTCTTCTTGCAACTTTTCTGATAATTCTAGAACTGATATGCTAGGATTTAATTTAGATCAAGAATCTAGTAACTCCTCCTATTCTAAAGATGGCTATTGTATTTATGATGGCGATATTTTACTCCAAAAAGATGGAAGTAGAACTTATTCCAATATTCTAAGTAACCCAACGCTCTGGCCAGAGGGAATTGTGTATTACAATTTTAACAATTGCTCTGTATCTCATAAAGAGAATATTAGACATGCATTAAATATACTGATGGCTGCCACCACTATTAAGTTTGTTGAAGAGGTTGAAATGGTAAGCGGACCTCTAATTACTTTTAATTTTATTGAAAATGGAGATTGTAATTCACATTTAGGTATGCATCCCGTTCATCAGAATATTAACCTTACTATTGGCTGCTTTGGAGAAGATAAAGTTTTACATGAGGTTTTCCATGCGCTGGGTGTGCACCACGAACACAATAGAAAGGATAGAGACAATTATATTGAAATGTTTTGGGACAATATCAAAACTGATTATTTCTTTGCTTTCACTAAACAGAATGAAATGGTTGCCCCTGCCTATGGTAGCTATGATTATAAATCTATTATGCATTATAATAGTCTTGCATTTACAAAATCAGGTAATCCAGTTTTTAAAAAATTAAACGGAGAACTTATTGCAACAAATACACAACTTACTAAGTCTGATATTAATGGAGTTAATTATTTGTACAGAGATGAAGTTAAAAACCGATCTACTGTTATCATAGATGTTGCTTCTCCTACACAATTTGTATTTACAAAATTAGCTCCTTTTATTGTTAATTTTACTTGGGATGCAATCGGTACAAAAGGGTATTCTTCTAAGGTGATTATTAATGATGCCGTTTATAATAACATTACCAATTTCTCTTTCAGTCCTCCTGACTTTGGGATTTATACTATTAGATTTGAAGTTTATTTGAACGGAAAACTAATTAGCTATAACCACCGCGATGTAGAATATATTTATAAACCCTAAAATGAAATACCCCCAAAATAGCATGTAACTAATTTGGGGGTATAATTTATTGTACTGTTATTGAATGACTCCAATTTTCAACTTTTTGATCTTCTCTATATCGATCATCATTATTAGCATTGTCTTCAATTTCAAAATTCATAGTAAAATTTGATGCATCACTCGACGTTCCATTTAACGCAGGAGTTACCTCTATCTCAAACTCATAAATTTCAAAATTGTCTTCTGTTTTTAATGTACTACTTACCACTCTGTAAGAAGGATAATTATAAGTTGATATGTCTACTTTTTCTGTAGATTGATTACTCAGCCTTAATAATAATGCTTGTTCCTGACCTAAATTGATAGATGTAAAGAACTTTGCTACCTGAAACCCTCTTATAGATTTCACATTTCCTTTAAAGGTAAAAGGAGCATCTCCAGCTATAAAAGTTGTAGGCAAATTATCTTCATTTTCTATGGTTACAACAAAAGGATCGTCAGTTACTTTTACTTTCCTTGTTACGGTTGTTTTCTGGTTATCAGATGTTTTTACAACGATTTTATATTCGTAATCTCCTTTTTCTAAAGGTGCATAACACACAAATGAGTAAGTAACTCCATTGGTAAAGAAGTTCACATTGCTTTTATTTATTTGAGCATCAGGAATACCATCACTTTGTTCTAAATACACCGTAGAGATAGAAGCAAATTCAGTATTTGGCGTGGCCTCTACTGTAAATTGTATTTTTTCTAAGGGCTGAACCGAGTATTCTTTTGCTCCAGAAACGTTAACCGTTGGTCCAAAGAATGAGCTTTCTGTATCATCACTACAAGAAATAGTAGTAATGAGAAGAAGTAAAAACGGTAGTTTTTTTAAGGGGGTTAAATTTAATATATCCATAAATAAAGTAATAAAATTTAAGGTCTAGTTTTATTACAAAAATGAGTGTTAATTAATTTATTCAATCTGAAAGATTATCTATTGAATACACTTAAAACTTTTTAGAATACTATTTAGCCTTCCTTTTTAAAAATAATTTGGGTATAAAAAAATCCCACTTCCATTAAAAAAATGAAGGTGGGATTTTCCGAATAAAGCATCTCTTATTGGTAGATAACTTTCTTTTTTGTCTTATCGCCCATAGGTACATTTTCCCAAACAAAATGTTCTTCCACAAGCGGATATCCTGCTCTTACAATATCACTATTTCCATTACTCTGGATAGTATCTACTGTAAAGAAACCCAGTTTTTTGGCAAATAAGATATTGTAATCTTCTACATACCCCAATTGCTTAAAGGTTCTATCCTTTATTTCTAATTGTTTCCACTCTAGGTATTGTGGTAAAGTACGCTCATGAAAAGTAGTGCACTCTTTTACAATACTAGGATTAAGGTTTTTAATTTTCTGTGTATATGATAGTACTTTAGACATCACATCACCATAGGCGTCAATCTCGTCGCCTAAGTTCATGCATTGAAGAAAATTAAGAATTAAAGTATTTTTATAAGTTCTTTCTTTTGGTAACCAACTTACATTGAATATTAAGAATAGAACTTCACAAAGTAATTGCTTTTTATATTTATCGAACTTTTCGTCCAATTCTTTATCACCGTAAACAATAAAATTATTGTTTGCTAGTACTAAAAATTTACCGACAGTTTTAACTAGGAAATTTTTAATACCAAAAGGTTTCTGATTTATCTTTCCGTCTAAGAAAACTTTAATAGCTATTTTGCTATCCTCATCAACCTCTTCTAAATCATAATGCATCAATAATACTTCTGTCAAAATTAATAGATTTGTTACATCTTGAATTTCAACCTTTCTATCTTGATCACTAGTAATTGATTTCTTTTTAAAATATGGATTTAAGACAATATCATATTTTTTATTAACTCGATCTGTAAGTTTTTGTAAAGATGTAAAAATCAAACTTTCTTGATTTCCTTCTCCACCTAAATCTTCTTTTGGAGTCTCTTTATCAACTTTAGCCTCTACTTTTTGTAGAAAATCTAAAACTAAATCATTAGATGTTTCCTGATTAGGTGCAACTTCTTGATCCTGAAAACTAGTCCAATTAGATACTACATATTCCAATAGTTTATCTACACCTTCTTTAGATTCAGATTCTGCAGTTAAATATTTTGACAAATGATTAATCTTTCCCATTAAATTCACTTTAGCTATACATTCAAGAAAGCAAAATTAGTAAAGAAAACCATGATTATAAATTTTGGGCTCTTTTTTCTGACTTCAATTAGCAAAGATGTCTTAACATATAGACTATTTATGAATGAAATTGGTTTTTAGGAGGAGTTTTACTTCAACCATCGAATTTGTTCTGAGCAAATATTTAGTTTAAAAGAAAAAACCTATCTGATAATTCCTCTTGAAATGTGGTGTCTCATTTAAGTAAAAAAGTGAAACCTCATCACTCTGAAGTTCCACTTATACATAAAGTAATAATTCTATTTTCTAATTATAAAAATATTGAACTTTTGATTCTTTATCTTTTTCTAATTTTGTTTCTCCCGGTTCATTAATCATTACTGAAGATTTATCTTTTACTGAACCTGTTATATTTCCAACAGCTCCCCAATTCTCAAAATCTGAATCTCTAACATCTAATTGAAGACGATCACATTTTGAACGAGAATAAAATTTTGACTTATTGATACATTGAATATTTATAAAAGAAAAGCCATTTTCACTTGATTTATAAATATTTGATTCCGCTTGATCCAATTCTATTTTTAATGATTTTCCTAAATAGCTATTTAAATCTATTCTTGATTTTTGTGCCTTAATATCTAAGTTATCAATTGGAATATTTAATTCTATTGCTTTAATTTTATCTACTAAATCAGAAGGTAATTTAGACAAAAACAGCGTATCCTGCCTTACATTAAAAGGAATCTCAAACTTCTCTTCCTCTCGATTAAAACGAATTTTCATTTCATATTTATCACCTGTCTTCACTTCAACATCATAGTTTGTATTTTTAAGAACTATATGTGAGTAAGCAGGAACCGAGGAGTTAGAAGAGTTGTCGTAAGAACTTTTCTTTCCTCTTGCAACAGAAACTAATGCACCTAATATTATAAATAAAGTAACGCTACATAATATTGAGAGCAGGTATATATTACTTTTCTTCATGGTATAATTCTTTTAGATAGTTTTGAAGTTCTTCAAATGATATTCCTAGTTTATTTGCCGTTTCAACGGTTTCAGGTAGCGTATCAGTGAAAAATTCTTCTTGCTTTGTTTTTAAAATTATGTTTTTGGCTCCTTCACATACAAAGTATCCTTTTCCTCTTTGGGTATAAATAATACCTTCTTGTTGTAATACTGAATAGGCTTTTATTGTGGTATTGGGGTTTACGCCCACTATCCCTGCCAATTCTCTTGTTGAAGGTATTTTACCCGATTCTTTATATTCACCGTCCATAATTTTATCTTTTACATCATCACCTATTTGGGTGAAAATGCTTTTTGTGTTTTTAAACTCCATCTTATATTTCTTTTTCTTTCAACTTCAAATAACTACTGTAAACAAATACTGCATTAGCCAATAGAATGTACCCTATTATAAATACTATTGCAGCAGATTGAGAAGAGAAAAAGAAGAGAGGATAATCACTAGTAATATATTCTTGAGCACCCATTTTTGAGAATATCAAGAAGGCTAAGAATACATGAAATGCTATATAAAGTCCTGAAAACAAAACCGACTTCATTAATGGGAGTTTCTTAAAAAATGAGTTCCCTGTAAAAATCACATTGGCAATACTCCACGGTATTAAAACAATCATGACAGCTATTAATTGTTTTGCAAGTATTTCTTTTTCTGTTGTAGCTATCATCGATTGACCAATTACATCTGTAATAAAATCTAACCCTGTATAACCAATATTTGGGTTGATAATTTGATGAAGTTCACCTTCTACCATATAGGCAAAAAGAATAAGAAAAGGAACCACAAAAACACCAACTACTACAGTAGATAAATACTCAAATAAGAATTTTTCAAATTGAGAAACTGGAAAAGTAAGGAAACTAATTAGTTTTTTAGATGATCTAAATGATAAAAATGACCTGTTAATAACCACTGCTGCTATGCAAATATAGGTAACAAAAAAAAGTCCATATAAATCATCCTCTGAGATAGAATTTTCATTAACAGTTCTAATGAAAAATAAACTTACAATTATAAATGAAACAATAGCTGCAACTCCATAATACACCAATTGCTTTTGATAAGTAATTTCTAAAGAAGCATACGCTTTAAACCTCTTGAGGTCGAATAAGTTATTCATAATTATATAAATTTTTTGTAGTCGTTGATTAAGGCATTGAAAAATAGTTCAAGATCAACTTGAGTATCTTCCTCTTCTTGTTTAGGTGCAATTGTTTTATAACCTCCAAGAATTTGTTCAGCATATAACGTTTCTGACACTTTTAATTGCTGTACTTTCAAGAAATCGTACTTCTGTGTGAGATCAAAAATAGATTCATTGTAAATCACGCCACCATTATCAATAACAATCAAATGGTCTATTATTGTATCGATATCTTTTACCTGATGTGTAGAAATCATGATCAACTGATCTTCTTCAAAATGACCTGCCATGATTTTTCTAAAGATATCTTTTGATGGAATATCTAGTCCATTTGTAGGCTCATCCATCAGAATAAGTTCAGCCTTTGTAGCTAAAGCAAAAGCAATAATTACTTTTTTCTTCTGACCGTATGAAAGTCCTTTGAGATTAACATTCTCATCTAAATCAAATTTATCAAGAAGTTCATAGACTAAACGGTGATCAAAACGAGGATAGAATTTAGATGTACTTGTTATAAAAGTTCTGATAGGAATAGAGGGTAATTCGAATTCTTCAGGAACAAAAAAGAGTTTCGATAGAAAAGAAGGATACCTTGAAAAAGGCTTTTCTCCAAGAATATCAATTGTACCTGTATTGGGCTGTAACAAACCACTCATTAGCTTAAAAAAAGTACTTTTACCTGCCCCATTTTTACCTAATACCCCAACAATTTTCCCAGCATCAAGCTCTAGATGAAGTTGGTTGAGAATAGTTGTTTTCTTAGAGTAACTAAATTGAAGATTATTAATTGACACCATAATATTTAATAGTTTTTTCAAGTGCACTACCTATATAGTGCACTGTAAATGTGGTGTTAATTATTTTTAAATCCAAATATCAAAGAAGTTTTAAGCAATTAAATACAAAAAGAGCCATTTCTAATGCAGAAATGGCTCTTTTTGTGTTGTTGAGTGAATGATCTTAATTCCGAAAAATGCTCAACACCGGCCGATGATCACTAACCTTAGCGTCATAGTACCCCGAACAATTATCTAGTGGTAATGTAATTGCTTCTTTAAATTGAGAAAACAATTCGTTTGTCATTAAGATATGATCAATATGGCTTGGCCAATTTGGATAAGACCACTGGTGGGGCTCATTGGAGTCTGCTAATAATTGATCTGAAAATTTATAATTTTGATTATCTATTAAGAAGTGTTGCATATCCGAGTCTGTATAGGGAGCAATTACAGTGTTGTAATCACCTAAAACAATCACTTTATCAAGACTGTGTTCTTTATCAAGAAAACGCTTTAGTATTAATCCTGCCTCTGTTCTTCTCATGTTATTTTGAGAGCCTCCGCAGCATTTTAAATGAAGGTTGATTACTACAAACTCTTCATTATTAATTTTGTTCTTAAACTTTACCCATAAAGGTCTTCTAGGAAAGTAATATCCATCAAATTCTCCAGAAGAAAGTATTTTTTGATCAATAATTTCTAGATGATCATTTCTGTATACATAAGCTAAATGATAATCTTCATTTATACCTTTTGCAACATCACTATCAACTATAACAGAATAACGAGGATCTATTTTAGTAATTTTTTTAAGGTCATTCACCTCTTCTACTTCTTGTACACCCCATAGATCATAAGAACTATTTATGATGGTTCCTGCCACAAAAGAAAGTGTTTCGGCATGTTTTGGAAAATGCTCAACATTCCAAGTTACTACTTCTAAAAAATCTTGGGATTCGTCGCCAAGTAAGCAAGCAGTAAAAGTATCATCTATTACAAGATCCTCTGTTAATCCAGGTAACTCTACTGAAGTGTTACAAGCATTAATTAAGAAGCTGAAAATTAAGAGAACTACTATATAGAGTTGTTTGTTACTCATTTGAAAATTTATACTGTCAGATAATAAATCTTTCTTTAACAAGGCTCAAATATATCTCAATAAATTCGTCTTTTTAATAAATGTGAATTAAAATTCATCTACTGTTAATACTAGGTTTATTACACTCCAAAAACAGCTTAAATATAAAATTAGGCGTTCGTGTTAAATTAAAATCATTCGTATTGCTTTATCACATAATTAACAAAAATTACTTTAGTAATTAACGCTTATTTACAACGTGATATATAGATGAACTTTGTGCTACTTAAAATAATAATTACCATTTGTTAACATCTTATGAAGCTCTTAAAATAAAATTTACTAAAATACTTCAGCCATTTGTGATAATAATCTAAAGCACTAGCTATTTATAGTAAAAACAACAGCATCATCAAGACATAAAGAAAACAATAGCTCATTAAAAAATGGCAAAATACATACAAGTAATGGTAAACTACCCCAAAGGGTAGCAGAATTTAATTGACATCTGACTACATTTGTTATGGTTAATAAAAGTTAATCAGCGCTGTTTCTCTATTTTATTATCATTGCAATAAATTACCTTTTAATGAATATCTAATACTACGATGAAACTAATTTACTCTGTGCTAATACTGGCATTTTTTGCCCTTTCTCTTCATGCCCAAAAAATACCGTTCCAAGGCAAATTGACTGAAAATGGAACTGCATTAACTACAACTAAGAATATTACATTTTCTATGTCTAATTGGACTGAAACACATGAAAATGTACAAATTACAGATGGCTTTTATGCTGTTGTTTTAGGCTCTATCACGCCTATTGAAGGCAATATCTACAATGAAGCTGGTGAAGCTATTTTATCTGTAGAAATTGAGGGTGTACAATTAGACGATATAACATTGTATGCACCAATTGTAAAACCACAGATGATGTCTTCAGAAATAAAATTAAACCACCCAAATGATAGTTTAGGTGCTTTAGTAAATGCTAATAATGTAAACCTTTACAGTGAAGATGGGCGCAAAAAAGTAGCGCTAGATATTAATCAATATGGTGGTGGTGGCCTCTCTGTTTATGACAGTGCTGGAGCTAATAAAGCATGGCTATTTCCTTATGGAAATGGAGAGCATACAGGAGGTATGTTATCTCTGTATGGTGATAATGGTGCTTGGGTTGGCACAGGTTTTAGAACTTGGGAAGCGAATGGTTTACCTTTCTTTCATTTAGAAGGATATGACGTGGAACATAAACCTCTTGTTGAATTACAAGTTAATGAAGTGCATGATAATACAGGTTCAAAAATATCGGAAAGTGGTTCTCTAAAACTACAGTCTTCTGCAGATTCTCAAGCAGGTTTTGATTTAGGTGTTAAACCAAATAATAATGGTGATCAATTTGCTGCTGAAATGTTTTTATGGGGACACAATACTCCAAATTTCCAATTTGCTGGTCAATCTTGGGACAATATCAACCGTCCTATGCTACAACTTTTCGGAGAAACATCTGATGGTGGTGGATGGTACAAAACAATGGCTAACCTTTCTGTAAGTTATGAATATGGTAAAACTGCTGAATATGGTGACTTATTACTTTCTGCAGGAAACGATGATAACCAAAAAACTCAAGTTACAGCTTTTGGTTTATGGCATAGTGGTGCAAATGGAAGCGGCATAAATTTATATGAAAAAAATTGGGACAATGACTTGCCTATTTTTGAATTATCACAAACTTCAACTGCTACTTGGCCAATACTTCAAGTACAAATTAATAAAGATTGGGAAGGTACTGAATACCCAAGTATTGATCTCCATAACATTAATGCTGACTTATTTACACAGTTTACTCACGATCATTTAGAATTTAGAGATACACTAAATACAAAAATCAATATTAATAAAGATGTTATAGATTTCAACAGCTCAAACGGTAGTGCTACTTTCTCTAAAGAACATATTATTTTTAATACTCCTAATGGAGAAATGGCTAAAATGTCTACTGTAAATGAGAATGGAACAGACAGAGGTGAAGTAATTTTATGGGATCAAAATGGGGGAGAATTAATCTTAAATACTTCTACAGATTTCTCTGCAATTTCTTCAGACCGTCGTTATAAATCAAGCATTACTCCTTTGCAAAATAGCTTAGAAAAAGTGATGCTATTAAAAGGTGTTTCTTATTTCTACAGAGCAGATAAGTTCCCTAAAAAATCATTTGATACAGACCTTCAAATTGGGCTTATTGCTCAAGAAGTTGAAGAGGTTTTACCAGAATTAGTTAAAACAGACAAAGACGGTTATAAAGCCGTGCATTATGCACAAACCGTTGCTGTTCTTATTGAAGCAATCAAGGAATTAAATCAGAAAGTTGATGCTTTAACAGTAGAAAATACTTCTCTAAAAGCAAACCTAGAAACAGCACAAGCCAACGCTGCTCAAATTAAGGTACTTCAAACACAAATGCTTCAATTACTTTCAGAAGTTCAATCAAAATAATTACCCTTATGATACATAAAGTTTTAAGGGCCTTAAAAGTAATTTTCTTACTTACTTTTACAGTTTGTATTCTACCCAATACAAACGCCCAAATTATTCAAGAAACACATAGTGTACAAGCTATTGGGGGTACACTTTCGGAAGCTGGTAATTACCAACATTTTGCAAGTGTTGGTAACTTAAACTTAGCTACCCAAGGTGGTAATTATGTAAATTCTAGTGCCTTTATGAGTACTTCTGCAGCAGTAGATACTACACAAAGTAACACTATAGATATTTACGTAAACATGAACTGGGCCATTAACGAAGGATATTTTTACCCTGCTACAGATAGTCTAGATATTGCAGGTAGCATGAACGAGTGGCAAGGTGGCTTGTTTTTAACTGACCCCGATTCTGACGGTATCTACTATGCACATGTACCAGAATTTTCGGAGTTTCAGTACGAGTATAAAGTACGTATTAATGCCTCTTGGAATACCGCAGAATTTCCAGGAGGAAGCAATAGAATTGTTGATTTAGAAGCAGGTGAAAATACCATAAATATTTGGTACAATAATGAGAATCTCGATAACCCTATGGTTACGTTCCAATTAGATATAACAGATGCTTTATCTATTGGTGATTTCCCTGTGGGTACAGCCCCAAAAATATCTCTTACAAATAGGGCAACTCAGGTAGCCACTAACTATGATTTAAAGTATATTAATGATACTACTTATACTATTACATCTTATCTTTTTATTGCAGAAGACACTATTGATTATGCCTATAGTTTAGTAGATTATTATGAGCCAAACGCTAGAGAATATATTGTTACTGAAAACGATAATACGATAACAGATACTTTAGTTACAGATGGTCTTATTCAGTGTACATTTACATTGAATGTAGATATGAATTACCAAATTGACAAAGGCGCTTTTAACCCTGCTACAGATTCTTTAGATGCTGCAGGTAGCTTTAACAGTTGGAGTGGTTCTAATCTATTACTAGATGCTGATCAAGACGGAATTTATTCTGCGGATTTCTCTACAAATGAAATCGGTAATATACAATTCAAGACAAGATTAAACCGCTCTTGGGATTGGGGACAGCATGAGTTTAGAGGAGACACTGCTAGAACGTATTATGTAGATGACAGCATTCACTATAGCTTTGATTTTGCTTATAACGATGAGTATATCAACAACCCTGAAGTAGTTTTTGCAGTCAATATGGATAAACAAATTGCTGATGGTAATTTTGATCCAGCGATAGATCATGTAGAATTAGCAACATATTTTGCACCTGGAAGTGTCAAAAATTATTATTTATTACAACAACTAGATGGCAATACATATGGTATTCATTTACGTGCTAAGGATACAGAGGAGGTCTATAATTATTCATTCTTGTATAAGAAAAATGATGAAAGTGAAGAGGTTGTTTACGAAGATGAATCGAATACATTTTTAGTACCTGCTGAAGGGCAATATGTAGAGAAATGGTTTAATAACGATTTCAATAGTCTTGAAATAAATGTAGACATGACTTTACCTATAGCTAGAGGAGTTTTTGATCCTGCTGTAGATACGTTAGATTTTGCATCGAACTTGAACTCTTACGGAAATGGAGAGAATAGAATCTCTTTCCAAGACCTTGATCAAGATGGAATTTATACACTTTATTTACAAGAGTTTGTGCAATTAGACCTTGAGTTTAAATGTAAAATCAATAATTCTTGGGAACATGAAATGCACGAAATTGGTGAAGCCACAGATAGAAAACATCAGCTAACTACAGGACAAAATGTAATTGACATCTTTTATGGAGACGAAAATTCTGCTTATCCTATCACTACTTTTAACGTCGATCTATCGAAGCAAATTTCTGATGGTAATTTTGATGCTCCTAGATTAATTGATCTCATTGTCTTTAAAGAAGAAGGTGATTTTCAAGATTATCATTACATACTAAAACCTGATACTGGAAATGTATACACAACAAGTATCCAACTTTTAGACAATGCGGAAGAATATATTTATAAATATCGTATCGTTGAATATTTAGATACAGGAAGAATAGTCTACAAAGAAAATGATTTCAGAAACTATACTGTAGATGCCACTGGTACAAATACCATCACAGATACTTTTGATGATTACACCTTCCCTACTAGCGTTGAATTTTTAGTGGATATGAACGCTGAGATTTATCAAAATAGGTTTAATCCATCAGAAGATTATGTTGATATAGCTGGCGATTTTAATGAGTGGGGCAATGGAGAACAACTTCTACTAAGTGATGATAATAATGATGGCATTTATACGATCAAGTTAGAAAATGGTATATTAAACACCATCAACTTTAAAGCTAGAAAAAATGGTTCTTGGGAGCTTGGCGCTCACGAGTATGGAGGTACAGATGCTACTCGAATGGAATACATCACTCCTAATCAAGAAAAAATAATCAGTTTTTCTTATAACGATGAATTGCTTTCTAACCCTATTACAACTTTTGAGGTAAACATGGAAAAAGCAATCTATACCGCATTGTACAACCCTACCAATGAGAACCAATCTTTACACTTAAAGGTAATGGGAGAAGACAGTACTATTGTGAAACATCGCTACCTGTTAGAGTTAAAAGAAAATAGAATTTATACGGCAACCTCTCAGCTTAAAAATGTAAGCGAGGCCTATACGTTTAAAGTGGTTATCGAAACTGAAGTACAAGGTAGTGCACCTACAAAAGTAGAAGAGTATGCCGTAAGAAATTATTCGGTGCTTCCAGATTCTGGAAATCTAATAGCTTTTGATTTTAATAACGAAACACTAGTGAATTCGCTTCAACTAACTGTTGATATGCGTTGGGCAGCAGAAAACAACCGTTTTAATCCAGATAGCCATGCTGTAAACTTTATTGGTAGTCTGTCGAATTGGCAAAATGATATTGTTTTGACAGATGATAATCAAGACCTTATTTATTCTGCATTTATAGATTCTATTCCTACTTTATCATCTGAATTTAAAATTAGATTAAATGATAGTTGGAAAGAAAGTGAATTAGGTTTTACAAACAATAGACTTCTAAATCTAGAAAGAGGTGAAAATACTTTAGCTATCTTTTATGATAGAGAAAATAGAGACAACCCTATCACATCTTTTGAGGTAGACATGTCTAAAATTGTACTTGAAAATGAGTTAACAAATCAAGGTGCAGTGCTTCTATATGTTTATGAAAATGAACAAGCTGAAGAACCTATTAAAGGATATGCGTTAACGAACAAATACGATTATGTATATGGAACTTCATCGCAGATAAAAGAAGTAAATGCTTCTTATGTCTATAAATTAGCGTATAAATTAAGTACAGAACCAGAAACTTTTGAAGACAATTTCAGAACACATTCTGTTTTATCTACCACTACTCTATTCCACCATTTCAATAATGAGGAATATTACACAGGGTTAACCTTTACGGTAGATATGAACGGAATGATTGAAAATGGTCGTTTCAACCCTGCCAATGATACGTTAGATGTTGTTGGTTCAATGACTGGATGGAATACAAATCCAATCACTTTATCAGACGATAATAACGATAATATTTACCAAGGAAGTTTTGAAATAAATAATCACACAGAAGACACCATTACTTTTAAAACAAGAATAAATGGTTCTTGGAATGATCTAATGCATGAATATCCTGGTGGTGGACAAGTAAGGTCTGTAGTGCCAGAAAAAGGAGAAACACAAAGTATAGTTTTTGATTTTGATGATGAAAATGTAGATAATACTGCCGTTATTTTTAAAGTAAATATGGCACATCAAATCACTTTAGAAAAATTTGATCCAACCATTGAAGGAGCCGAATTACGCATCAAATTATTTGATGGAGAGCAGTTTTCTAGTTACCCTTTATTACAAGATGAAGATGGCTTGTACAGCTTTACAACTCAGAAATTTGAAGCAGATTCTACATTCTCTTTTAAAGTGATGTACCAATATCCAAATGATTCAACTATATGGGATATCACAGAAGAAAATGAAACAAGAGCATACGTAAAAGCAAGTAGTCAGCAAACCATTTCTTTTTGGTTTAATGATGAAATACCAGAAGAAAGATTTACAGCAGTATGGCAAGTAAACATGCAATCTGCAATCAACTTCTCTGATTTTGATGTTGCTAATGATGTAGTATCTATCAAAGGTTCTTTTGATAATTGGGCCGATGAAGTTGAACTTACAAAAAGCGATTCTTCAAACATCTATACTGCGTCTGTATCATTACCTGAAAGTATTATCTACTATCAGTTATTTGTAAATGGCGTTGCAGAAGCTTTTGTTGCTCAGGATGAAAGTAATAATCGTTCGCATCATCTTGCAGAAAACAACACTGTAATTAACGTAGTTTATAACTTTGAAGAGGTAGAAAAAATTACCGAAGATGAAGTACAAACTACCGAAGGTGATGACGGAACTGTAATTGTTGAAATTGCGATTACTGTATTTGAAGAGCTTGAAGGAGCAGTTACCTACCAAGTGATGCTCGCCAATGGTGATCCTCTACCAGATTGGATTATTTTCGATCCTGAAACAATGACCTTTACTGTTGATCTCTCTAAAATTCCTTCTGGAGCAAGAGTGGAAGACCTTATTAGCGATTTGGATATTATTATTCTAGCTAATGATGAAACTGGTAAATCTGTAGCGGTTGAAGTTACGCTCCCTACAGAAGAAATTATTGCAGATGCACAAGAAGAAGAAGATGATGAAGATGTAAATGGTTTAGAAGATGAACTTGCTGCACTTTGGAACGTCTACCCTACTTTGGTAGAGGATAGAACATTAATTGTTCCTCCAACATCAGAAAAATATGTACTGAGCATCTACACTTCTACAGGCAAAAAAGTACTAGAAAAAGAGTTAGAAGGAGAGCAAAATATTCTTCTTCCAAACCTTACTTCTGGTTTATATATCCTTAAAATCAATACACAAAATTTATCTATAGAGAAAAAGATTGTGAAGAAATAAGGAACGACACTATTTTGAATTGGAAATGAAGATTGGGTTAAGGTTGTAGAACCTTAACCCTTCTTTATTTTAATAACATTAGTTTCTATCTAATTTATCACTTTGATAGGGAAATCTTGCCCGTAACTCCAAGAGGTAGGATACTGGTGTTTCCCTCTATATTTCTCTGTTAACAACGGAAGAATGTCATTTAAATAACTCTCTAATTCTTTTACCGTTACCTTTCCATCTTTCGATACCGTATCGGCATTACCATTCAATCCTTCTAAAAGTGCATAAGTAAAGATACCATGCCCCAATGAAGAGAATTCGGACGCAAATTGTGTAGAAGTTGTAGAAGCTATTAATGTTGCTCCAGTAGATCTTGCTAATTGAGTAATGGCTTTTTCTTCTGCAAAACCTCTGGATTTAAAAGAGTTGACGGCTTCTCCGCTATGACATGCATCTAAAATTACTAATTGCTTTTGTGCTTGTATTTCTGCACACTTTTTCTGTAATTCTTTTGCAGTGAGTGCTTTAGAAGTAATGTTTTCGTTCCCGTAAATTTGCGTAACATCAGTAAGGATAAGATGAAAATCAGAAGAATTAATTATTGCACCATGCCCCGCAAAATAGAAAATAAACAAATCGTTGGGTGTTGCTTTACTCTTAATTTCATCGAATGCATTTATAATATTACTTCTTGTTGCCTCTGTATTTAAGATAGTTTTATGATAAGTATTCTTAAATATTTTTGATGAAGAAGAAACAATCGCTTGTGAAAAAGATGTAGCATCTGCCACAGCAAAATTTAAATTATAATTGGCATTCTTGTACGTATTTACGCCAACTACCAACAAATATAAATTAGTTTCTTTTGTTGCTCCTTCATAGACAACTGTAATATTTGCAGGCCTAGATTTAAAACCTCTTTCCGAAACAGCAATAGCTTCTATATTATTTTCACCTACAATTAATGGAACATCTTGCTGATGGCTTGTCGTTTTTAACGTTAGTCCTCTTTGATTGTTATTCATAATTTTCCCATTCACAAAAACCTCTATATATGCTATTTTCTCATTATTTCTAGGTGATAAACTATAGCTAAGTCGGTATTTATCTTCTGTAGATACGATAACACTATCAGTAGAATTTATAGTAATCGATGGACTATACTTTTCTATGTCACTTAATGAGAACGTAGCTTTACCAGATAAATCATACAATAAATCAGGGGTATACATTTGATCTATAGTACTGCCTAATGTGATATTCTCAGAAGATAAATCATAATCTATTGCCCAAAATAATTTGCTTGTAAATTCCTTATCCGAATTAAAACGTCCATCTGTCGTTGCTATTAACAAGTTTTCGTTCGCATCGGAATATAAGTAACCAATAATCTTATTTTTTCGGGTGTCATATATAGAATTTACATTTTTATTGGCATCATTTATTAAAAAAACATGATCACTTAATAAGAAAACCTGATCCAATTGACTGAGCTCTTTCTTAAAAGAAAAATTTTTCGTTTCTCCATTTGTTCCTTTATAGATTCTTTTTCTTGTAGCAAGATCAAAAACTTCTATTATTCCAAGCCAAGAAACACCAATAACTTTGTTATCTATCAATTGGAAATTCGACAATGCATTGTTATCATTAAACGTTATGGTCTGTGCTTTTTTTGTTGTGAGATGAAAAGTATGAAGAGCCTTTTGATCTGCATAAACTAATTGCGTATCGTCTTTAGAAAAAGTAATGGAATTAGGAAAGGCCTTCTCATTTCTTCTTGGAATTTTCTTAATTATTTTTCCAGATAAAGGGTTAATCAATAAAATATTTTTAGAAAAAACAGACAATACAGCTAATTGATCTCCTTTACTGTTTATGCAAAAATCTTGTACGGAATGTAAATCAACAGGAGTAATCATTTTAATTGTTCCATTTTTAGCATTTAATACAATTATTTTCCCTTGTTTTCCATTTATATATACATGCTCTAAATTAGGGTTAGACTTAATTACTTCTAGATTAGTCTTTGTTTTTATAACCTTGTCTAATTTTTTTGAATAAACATCATATATATAAATCGACTTACCTTTAAGTACAATCAGTTTTTCTGCTTGCTGATCGAACGCAAAATTATCTATAGAGGTACCATGATCAATAATTCCTATATGTTTAGACTGACCAATATCAAATAATTTTATGGTGTTATTTGAATAGGCTATTGCAACAATTTGTTTGTTTTCATGGTACGTCAAAAGTTTTTGTTTACTAATCAAATTCCTTGGCAAATACCTTAATCTATAATCCTCATTAATTTGAGCTGTAGATGTTAAATCTATGCCTAATAATAGCATAGAGCATAGTAATAAAATGCACCTTATATTTTGTTTCACAGTAGTAGTTAGAAGAAGTTGAAATCTGTTTTAAGTCACTACAAAAATACTATTTTTCAGTACTAACTCATATAATTTATAGAACTCTTTAGGTAAAGGCTATTTTAATTAATTAAAGGCTTCATAAAAGTTCTCAAATTATTTTCCCCAATAACCGTTCTAACTAAAATCCCACCCAAAAAAGAAAAAAAACAATAAGAATGTAGGGGGGATATTTTTAGTGAAAAAATACTACTATTTTATTTCCATCAAGTCAATATGCTTTAAAGTACTTTCATAAGTATTAGATAATACACATATGAAAATAAATAACTTGTTGTGCATTCCAATAGTATTATTCTGCTTTTGGAGTTGTAATCAGAAGACCAATTCTACCGCAAAAAGTGTAGTAAAAAACTACAATTATAGCACATTATCTTTCGATAAATTAGCGCAGAGTAATGTGGATAATTTCTTCATGCAAAATGTAGATTCTAACATTCTTGTTCAAGACGATTATTTTGTTTGGGGAAATTCTGTTGTAGAATTTGATGGTAAATTTCATGCCTATTATTCGAGGTGGAAAGCTAAAGATAAATTTAAAGGATGGCTAACAGAATGTGAAATTGTTCATGCTGTTTCGAATTCATCTGAAGGCCCATTTAAATTTCAAAATATTGTTTTAGAAAGTGATAAAACTAGAGGATGGGATATCAATAATTCTCATAATCCTTACGCTATTGTTTCTGATGGAAAGATCAATCTTTACTATATATCAAATGATATTAAAGAACAAATAACGGCTGACAATGGGGCAATATTATCTCCTTCTTCAAAATGGTTTGATGATAACAGAAAGTTAATCCGTAATAGTCAGAGAATTGGTGTAGCTACGGCTAATCATCCAAATGGACCTTTTACAAGACAAGAAAAACCAGTAGTTATTCCCGATAACATCAACTTTAAAAATATTGCTGTAAACCCCTCTATTGTTTACAATAATGGCATTTATACAATGATAATGAAGAGTGATGATATCTCTAAAAAAGAATGGTTTAGGATTCAACTTGTCGGTACATCAAAATCTCCTACAGGTCCTTTTACTTTTACGCCAAAACCTGTATATGACAAAGCACAAACGGAAGATGCTTGTGTTTGGTACGATCAAAACATCAAAAGTTATTTTATGGTGTGCCATGTATTGGGTGAAAATGAGCTTGCCTTATTTTATTCCGCCAACGGTACAGATTGGCAGCCTCATGAAAGATCAATTTTCATGAAAAAAGAATTTACCCTAAAAGATGGTACCGTTTGGACTCCCGAAAGAGTGGAACGTCCGTTTGTTTTAACAGATAAAACAGGAAAGCCTACAATGCTTTATGTGGCGGTTTTAGATAAAAATATAAGTGGAAACATTGCACTACCTATTCAATTTAATTGATCAAAAAAACCTGATTTAAAAGTATAAGCAAACTAATAAAATTACAAGAAATGAATAAAATAATCACCACGCTTGCCATTGGTTGTTCACTATTATCTTGTCAGAAAGTAGACAATAATAAAGTTGAATTATCTCAAGAAAATAAAAAACCTAATGTTATTCTCTTTTACGTTGATGATTTAGGGTATGGCGATATTGGAAAAAATGGACTAAAAGGTGCTAGCACTCCAGAAATTGATAAACTCGCTGATGGTGGTATTCTATTTACAGATGTCCACTCTCCACATGCCACATGTACACCTTCGCGGTATTCTATGCTAACTGGCGAGTATGCTTTTAGAAAAAATGCAAAAGTGCTTAAAGGTGATGCTCCTTTATTGATTGACCCCGACAAAAAGACTTTACCAGATTTATTTAAACAAGCTGGATACGCAACGGGTGTTGTGGGAAAATGGCATTTAGGCTTAGGAAATGGAAATGTAGATTGGAATAAAGCAGTAAAGCCCGGCCCTCTAGAGTTAGGCTTTGATTATTCTTTCTTATTACCCTCTACAGGTGATAGAGTTCCTTCTGTTTATTTGGAAAATCACCATATTGTTAACCTAGATCCGAATGATCCGATTACTGTGAGCTATGAGAAAAACATATCTGATAGACCTACAGGAAATGCTCACCCAGAATTATTAAGACAAGGGGCAGACAAGCAACATGGTAATACTATTATTAATGGTATTTCTAGAATTGGTTACATGAAAGGCGGTGAAAAAGCACTTTGGACAGATGAAGATTTTCCGGAGAAGTTAGCAGGAAAAGCATCAAATTTTATCAAAAAACATAAAGATGAACCCTTCTTTCTTTACTTTGCTTTTCATGATATTCATGTGCCCCGTCTCCCTTCAGATCAATTTAAAGGTAAATCAGAAATGGGTGTTCGTGGAGATGTAATCTTACAAATGGATTATACTACTGGCTTAGTGATGAAAACACTTAAAGACCTTGGTATCGAAGACAATACGCTCGTTATCTTCACATCAGACAACGGCCCTGTACTTACAGATGGTTATGACGATCAGGCCATAGAATTATTAGGAGATCATAGCCCAGCAGGTCCTTTTAGTGGAGGTAAATATTCTGCATTAGAAGGTGGAACTAGAGTACCAATGATTGCTTATTGGCCAAACAAAATTAAAGGTGGTAAAGTAAGTGATGCTACTTTTTCACATTTAGATTTTTATGCGTCTTTTGCTAAGATGTTTGCAATTGAAGTTGCAGCAAATGAAGCAATTGATTCTAAAAATATTCTTCCTGCTTTAATTGGAGAATCTAAAGAAGGCAGACCATATATGGTAGAAGAATCTTATACAATCAGTTTACGTCAAGGTGATTGGAAATACATACAGCCCATTGCTAGTACAAGAAGAGTTCCTGATTTTATGGAGAAGTTTAAAAATATTGATGGCGGTATGTCTAGAGCTCCTCAATTATTCAATTTAAAAACGGATATAAAAGAAGAGGTGAACGTTGCTAACCAGCACCCAGAATTGGTAAAAGGTATGCAACATATTTTAGATTCTATACAAGCGATAGAAGTTGGTGTATTGTAAAATCATTTCAATAGAAATCTATGGGATTTAGCAAAATATATACTCATTTATTATTATCTGCATCTACTTTATTGAGCTCTTGTGTGCGTGAACATATACAGCAAACTCAGGATAAAAATGCACCTAATATTGTAATGATTATTGTAGATGATCTTGGAGCACATGATTTGTCTACTACTAATTCTAACTATTATGAAACACCTAATATTGATGGGTTAGCTGCACAAGGAATGCAATTTGATCAAGGTTATGCATCATGCCAAGTTTGTAGTCCATCTAGAGCTAGTATGATGACAGGTAAATCTCCTGCCAGACATGGAATAACAGATTGGATTGGATCTCCTGAAGGAGAAGCGTGGCGAAAACAAAAAAGGCACAATAAGCTAATGCCTGCTTTTTATAAACACTCCCTTGATACTGCTTTTACTACTATGCAAGAAGCATTTAAGGAAAATGGTTATACTACTTTCTTTGCGGGCAAGTGGCATATTGGAGGGCAAGGTTCGCTGCCAGAAGACCATGGTTTTGATATTAATATAGGTGGTTACCATAAAGGAGGACCAAAAGGAGGTTATTTTTCGCCCTATAATAACCCTGTTTTAAAAGATGGACCTGAAGGTGAAAATTTAACGATGCGCCTTGCTAATGAGACGGTGGAATTTATGGAAAACCATGATAAAAAGAAACCTTTCTTTGCGTGTTTATCCTTTTACGCAGTACATGGAGCAATAGAAACTACCGAACAGAAATGGCAAAAATATAGAGACAAAGCAGTGCGTCTAGGTAATGTAGGACAGGGGTATAAGATGGGTAAATTTTCACCTATTCGCCAACAACAAGATAACCCTGTTTATGCTGGCTTAGTAGCTTCTATGGATGACGCTGTAGGTAGGGTATTACATTCAATAGATAAACTAGGTTTGAGTGAAAATACCATTATTGTATTTACAGGAGATAATGGTGGCGTTGCTGCTGGCGACTCTTTCTCTACATCAAATGCTCCTTTAAAAGGTGGTAAGGGCTACCAATTTGAAGGTGGTTTAAGAACTCCATACATTATCAAAGTTCCTGGAATGCAAAATAAAGGAACACATAGTAATACACCTGTTACAAGTACCGACATCTACCCTACTCTATTGGAATTGGCCGGTTTACCACAATATCCAGATCAACATCAAGACGGTGTAAGTATAGTACCTGCGTTACAAGGTGATAAAATGGAGGAGCGTGCTATTGTTTGGCATTACCCTCATTATGGAAATCAAGGAGGAGAACCCTCTTCTGTTATTAGGCGTGGAAAATGGAAATTAATCCATTATTATGAAGAGGATAATGAGGAGTTATTCAATTTAGAAAAAGACCCTTCTGAAAAAGAAAACCTTGTCAGTTTGAATACCTCATTACAGAAAAAATTAAGTAAAGAGCTTTTTGATTACTTAAAAGAAACTAATGCTCAGTTTCCAGAAAAAGATCCTACTTGGACAAAAGAAGCGGAGGAAAAACATTTAATGTGGGTACAAAATGTACAGATGAAGAAGCTTGAAAAAGGACGACAAAGAATGTTATCTACTACCTATAAACCAAATAAAGATTGGTGGGGTAGCCAACGCATTATTGACTAATAAATCATTACAATTCAATTATTAACTTTAAGATTAAGGGTGTCAGATATTTATCTGCACCCTTTTTTGGTTTTGAATACTCTAACTTGGGCAAAGACAAACGATTCAAAACCCGAAAACAACTACCCCCCTTTTCTAAAAAAAGAAATAATGCTACATAAATGTCTCAATTGTATATAAATATGGGCATTAAACCTTCATTCTACTAAAAGGATGTCCTTATTGTACAAGTTTAAACGAAATTTCTTCAATAGATCTTATTCTCACTAAATCTACCTTTGTCTTATTATTAATCTAGCAAGTGTAGAAAAAATAACATTGAATAAAGGAAGTCAATAACTTAAGATAAAAGACTTTTAAAACATTTGAATTCGTAAAAATATTTAGTGTGTGCTAACGATTTGAAAAATATATAATACACGTTATAGATTATCTAGAAGCCTATAATTCACATACGATTCAGCTTAGATTAATAAGAAATTATTTTTTTATAAACCCAATTTTAGAAGATTTAAAAAATCATGAAAGTATTAAAAGCATTAAAGTTAGATCAAGTAGATGAATCAACACAAGAAGTATTTGTGGCGATAAAACAAAAGGTAGGAATGTTACCAAACCTATACGCGGCAATCGGTAATTCATCAGAACTTCTAAAAGGATTTTTGAGCTTTGCTTCAACATTAGAGGCAGGCATATTTACACCTAAAGAGAATGAAGCAATAGCACTCGCAGTTTCTCAAGAAAACAATTGTAACTATTGTTTATCTGCACATAGTGCTTTAGGTAAAATGGTTGGTTTTTCTGAAGAAGAATTGATAGAAATTAGAAAAGGTGAAATTACTGATAGTAAATTCAAAGCTTTAATAAAATTAGCAAGTGAATTAACTGCAAATAAAGGTAACGCTAGTCAAGAATCTATAGAAAATTTCCTTGCTCAAGGTTATTCTCATAAAGCATTGACAGAGTTGATTGGAATGGTAGTATTGAGAAGTTTTACCAATTACATTTTTAGTAATGGAGATTTTGAAATTGATTTCCCTCAAGTCAAAAGTTTGTAAAAACAGGCTAGTTAAATAATTGAAAAGTATAAATAATAAGAGAATGAAGAATTTAAATGGAACAATCCTAATAGTATTAATAACAATATTTAATGTGTTTGGACAATTACCTGACCGTAAATTTGATATAGATGAAGTAACAGCAATTGTAATTACTGACCCTCAAAACGATTTTTTAAGTCCAGAAGGAGTAACATGGGGAGTTGTTGGAAAAAGTGTAGAAGAAAACAATACAGTAGAGAACATTGAGGAACTTTTTAAATTAGCGGAAGCAAATGGCATTAAGGTATTTGTATCTCCACACTATTATTATGACCATGATCATGAATGGAAATTTGAGGGTGCACTAGAAAAATTAATGCATGATATTTCTATGTTTGATAGAGGAGACCAGTTGAATAAAAAAGGGTTTAAAGGATCTGGTGCTGATTGGTTAGAACAATACAAAAAGTACATTGACAAAGATTTTGTAACCTTAGTTGGACCACATAAAATATTCGGCCCAGAACAAAATGATCTAAGTCTTCAACTAAGAAAACAGAAGATTGATAAAGTAATTTTAGCGGGTATGTCTGGTAATCTTTGCGTAGAAGCACACATGAGAGAATTAATTGAAGATGGATTTGAGGTAGCCGTAGTTGGAGACGCTACAGCCTCTGCTATACTACCTGGTTTAGATGGTAATGCAGCTGCTCAGACAAATTTCAAGATGATTTCTAGTCATGTATATTCGACTGAAGAGCTTAAAAATGATTTAAAAAATAAGAAGTAGTCATATATAAAAATCACTAGTCGTTCATTAGTAGTGTTATAATTAAGTGTGATTGATTGGGTTTCTCTTGTAAAAGAGAAGAAAGTAAAATTATAAAATACAGATAGTTTGAAAATGTCAACCATTAGGTTGGCATTTTTTACTAGATATATTTTTCTTGAAATACTGACGGATTATCCCCCGATTTATTTTTGAAAATTCGAGAAAAATAGGAATAGTCTTCATAACCTAGCGTATATGCTATTTCGTTAAAATTTTGCTTAGAATGTATTAATAGTCGTTTTGCTTCGAGTATAACCCTTTCGGTAATTAATTCTGATGATGTTTTCCCTATCAATTCTTTTATAATTCTATTGAGGTGTTTAGGGCTAATATTTAGCTTTTTTGCATAGAATTGGGGAGATTTTTCAGTTTTATAAGTTGATTCAATTAATTCTTCAAATTCCCTAAAAAGGATTGCGTATCTATTAGATTTATTATTTTTTAATGTGGCTTCGTCTACATAATATCTTGATATTTCAATATAAAACACATCAATTAAGCTTACTATTTTTTGTCTTTTTAATGGTAAATCTTGTTCATACTCTTCAACAACTTCTTTAAAAATGGTTATAAACTTATCAATCTCAATTTTATCTAAATAAACACAAGGTGAATTTTGAGTTGAGAAGAAAAAAGGAAAATCATTAACAGTTCTACCATTAAATCCCATATCGTAAAAGGACTTTGAATGAAAAAAAACAAAGCCATCAATATCATCCGATAGCGTCCAATAATGAGTTTGACCAGGATTTAATAAAAACACACTTCCAGGTTTTACCGTGTAAGAATTAAAATCAATTTCATGTGTTCCAGATCCTTTGGTAAATAATACTATTAAATAAAAATCATGTTTATGAGGTGCCATTATTGAATGGTGATGTTGTTTTAAATGCGGAATAAAACTATTCGCATAGAATGTTGCATCCGAATTAATGTTTTCAAATTCTTTAATATTTAAAATTGGCAGTTGATTCATATTACTTCACGTCTTATTTATTCATTAATGAATTTATTGCATATAAGTTAATTTATAAACATTGATACTTGTTTCAAAATAAGCTTTTTATAGTTGCAATGGAATGCCCCCAAAAAGAGGCATTTATATCATAATATTTTTTTAGTTTTTTTTGGTTATACTTGTAGCGTATAATGCTATTACTTAAAAGCAAGCTAACTGTTACTTATTATGAAAACTATTGGACTAATTACATTCATTTTTACGTTCTCATTATTGTCTTTTGCTCAAGATGGCAAAAGTTATATTGAAGGAACTATCAGCAAAGATGGTCAACAAATAGAAGGCTATATTTGGCGTATGGGAACAACCACAGGCATCGATCTAAGTAATGAAAGTGCACCATGGGAATTTCAAAAAACTATTCGATTTATTTCTAAGGAAGATTTTAAATCAATAAAAAAAGTAAAGTATAAATATTTTCCAAAAGTAAGTCCAAAAGACTGCGATGGTTATACTTATGAAGGCCAATTTTATGAAGCTGTAAAATACGCAGATATGTCTGCAGCAGGGGCTGGAATGATTGCAAAAAGAATGTTTATGAAAAGAATTTCTGTAGATCAAATTTCTATTTATCAACATTTTGATGAGCCTGATGTACTTATAGATGCTAGTACTATACAAAATGCTCAGAAACCGCATATTGTATACAGAATTGGAAAAGAAGGAAAGCTAAAAATTGTTCATGATATGAATGTAAAAAAAGAATTAGCTGACTGTCAATTTGTACTTGATAAGTATGAAAAAGGGCAGTATAAATTATTCGAAAAGAAAGATAGTAACCTCTTAAAGAAACTTGCAAATACAACTGTTTCTAATCATGATGTAAGAATGCAAATTATAGAGGATTACAATGCTAATTGTGGTAATCAAGAAATGAAATAAATTACAATTTAAATAAATTGGTATTATACAAAAACAGAGGCTATTTCGGTGAGTGAAATAGCCTCTGTTTTTTTTAAATTATGATATATCCCTACATCAAATGCTTTTCATTTTTAAATTTCACTTCTAACACAAAAGCATAATCACATGGTTTTTCTTTAGGTAAAACTACATTAAGATCATCTTTCCCTTGAGTCCAAGTTAATGGAGTGTCATGCCCTAATAATGTCACTTCTTTAATTTCTGCGAGTGTATATTCTGAACCTAGCTTTAAAGCTTGTATGTTTAACTCACCACTTCTTGGCCAATCCATGGCTATAGTATATAATCTACCGTTATTAGTTGTAAAGCGAAAATCATTTGCTGTAAGCGTAGTATTACTATCTTCTGAATGGTGTCCTGTTGCTACTTCTGTAGGTCCATCTCCAAAAATCTTCCATGGTCGAGACCCATAAATAGCCTTACCATTTATGGATAACCAGTCCCCTATTTCATTTAAAATGGCTACCTGATCTGCCGGAATTGTTCCATCTGCTTTAGGTCCTACATTCAATAACATATTCCCGTTCTTACTTACTATATCCACAAGGTCATCTATTAAAGTATTGGCATCTTTAGATTTCCAATTTTTTACATAACCCCAAGAGTTGGTACCAATAGATGTACATGTTTGCCAAGATCTTGGACTTATATCAGCCATTTTTCCTCGCTCAATATCCAATATATGCGTTCCTTCTGGGAAGGTGATTTTTTTGTAATTTTTACTTTGGAGTACAACATCTCTTTTCCACTCAATCCCTTTGTTATACAAGTAAGATGCAATTTTAGGATGATATGAAGTAAACTCTTCTTTATCAGAATAGAAATCAAAATAAAGAAGATCTGGTTTATAATTGTCAATAATATCTTTGGTTCTATCCCACCAATGTGCTAAAAACTCTTGATCTGCAGGTGCATAATGAGGATGAGGTCTACTGTATAAATCACTAAAATTTGGGTCTACAGTGTCAAAACCTTCTTTATAAGTATAGTAATTCCAATTGAAAGCAAAGTGAGTAGAAGCACCAATTTTCATTTTATTAGCTCTTGCTTCTTTTGTCAATTCTCCTAAAATATCCTTTTTAGGACCCATATTTACAGCGTTCCACCTTGTATGTTTAGAGTTGTACATAGCAAACCCGTCATGATGGTCTGCTACAGGAATAATATACTTTGCTCCAGACTGTTTAAAAAGTTGTACCCATTCTTTTGCATTAAAGTTTTCGCCCTTAAACATTGGTATAAAGTCTTTGTAACCAAACTTGTCTAAAGTACCGTATGTTTTTAAATGGTATTTGTTGGCTTGTGTAGCCCCTATTTTAGAAACTTCGCCATCGGGGTTCCAAACAACACTATCCATGTACATAAACCTTGGGTACCACTCAGAACTATTTGCTGGTACAGCATAAACACCCCAATGTACAAAAATACCAAACTTAGCATCTTTAAACCATTCAGGCTCTTGGTATTGTTGTAAAGACTCCCAATTGTCGTCAAAAGATATCTTATTTACCATCTTCTTGTCTTTCTGGACAGTGCATGAAGCCAGAAGAACAAACAATAGTAATGTCACAGAATTTCTCATATTCATAGTCATTTTATATATCACTCCTAAGAGTTCTTGTTATATGTATCTTATAATTTATAGTCAGCTCGTTAGTAAATTTTGATGTACAAAAAGCTTTTTTGATTCACTTCAATTTTACGTTTATCAGTCTACTTTTGTACGCTTTCACAATTTATAGGATTATAAGAATTAGACGAGGGAATTATGAATACAGATAGAGGGTACGTTATTATATTTATTGGTATTAACAGAATTTCAGCCCTTTAAAAACTTCTCCTAACACTTTTCACGCCCTATAATTAGGTGTTTTTACCCCCTATAAAATTTACCCCCTATAATTAACAAAATTTACGCAAAACACATTTTATTCTTTAAAAAGTTATATATCAGCACGTTACAAGTTATTATAGCTTACTGTATCATCACCTCATTTATTAATGGTAAATAAGACCGTTGCAAATCTATTATTTAACTGTACCTTTAACACGAAAGCAGCATTCACTACCTTTTATTACTACACAAATAATCAAGTTTTTGATTTTTATTTTACTTAAAGCAGTATGACTAAAAAATCATATTGGAAGACATCTTTTATAGTTGGGCTTATTATAGTATTATTTACTATATCTAATAATTGTTCGGCTAATAATAAAGATCTGTTCCTTAAACATTATACAACCAAGCAAGGGTTATCACAAAACGATGTAAATTGTATTTACCAAGACCAAACAGGTTTAATTTGGATAGGTACAAACGATGGTTTAAGTCGCTTTGATGGTTATGAATTTAAAAATTACCGTATCGATTCTCATAATTTACCTTCAAATTTTATCCGAACAATTACAGAAGATAATAAAGGTAATTTATGGATAGGCACACTTAACGCTGGTATTTATAGACTTAACCTTACTACAGAACAATTTACTTTCTTTTCCAATAAGGAAGGAAAACCAAAATTATTTACTAACAATACTATCACGAATCTAATTATTGATAATAAAGGGAACCTCTGGTTTGGTAATCGTAAAGGACTAAATAAAATTAGAAGTGCTAGTTTGCAAACAGAGGCACTTGTAGTAGATAAATATTACCACAACCCTCATAATAATGAAAGTATTGCTTCTAACAACATTACCAACCTTTATATAGATAAAGTAGGGCATCTTTGGGTGGGTTCAAAAAAAGGTTTACAACTTATGATCCCTCCCAATAATGAAGATCAGTTTTGTGTATTTCGGAACTTTGAAAACAAAAAATTAATTAGCCTTAACGCGATCACCGAAAATAAAGGAGAACTATTAATTGCCTCTTTTGATGGTATATATCAAATTCAATTAAGTGAGATTACTAAAGAAAATCCTACATTTAAAAAAGTGAGTGATTTAAAAGTTGGTACACTCCTCTCGGATGATAAAAATACAATTTGGGCAGGAAACGAAAACGGTCTTTATCAGCTTAAAAAAAATGCTTTAACGGGTGATCTAGATGAAATAGGGCATCAGAATAGTTATAATAATGACTATATCGGTTCTAATATTATCAATACGCTTTATAAAGATAATTTAGGTGTGATATGGATTGGAACAAACGGTAGTGGCATCAATAAATACAACCCTAGAAGAAAGAAATTCACGCATTTTAAACAAGGTGAAAACCCGCTAGATTTAACCTACAATAAAATTAGAAGTACCTTCCAAGATAACTTAGGTCGTATATGGATTGGTACAGAAGGTGGAGGTCTAAATGTTTTTGATAACAAGAAAGTTCGTTCTCTAAATGTGGCTAAAAATAAAAAGGCACAGAATATTGTTTATGCAATAGAACAATGGAAAGATCAGCTTGTATTTGGTGTAGGCTATCCTTCTAAAACATTAATTATTCCTATTGATAAGGCGTTAACGCTAGAAAATAAGATTATTGAAAGTACGGTCCATCCTACCGATCATATTTTTGCAACCTTTGATATTGCCAATGATGGCGATTCTATTTTATGGTTAGCTACTTACGGTGGTGGTATCATCAAAGGCATTGAAAAGGATAAAAAATTTGAGTGGTCTTTTCCTACAATTATTGATAAGAATGACCATGAAATTGATATTATCAGAAGCATCACTATTGATAAAAAAGGAAATATCTGGTTTGGTACGAATAAGGGTTTAGTGTTTCTATCAAAAGAAGAAAAAGTTAAGAAAAATCCTTATTTCGAAATCTTTACCAACACTAAAGAAGTGCCTTCATCGCTATCGTATAATTATATTTTACCTGTATTCGAAGCCTCAAATGGCGAAATTTGGGTAGGTACTATGGGCGGAGGTTTAAACATCTTCAACCCTAAAAAAAGTACAACTACCGATATAAATTTTGAACACCTATCTACTAAAAATGGATTACCCAGTAATGTGATTAAATCTATTTTAGAAGACAATTATGGTAACCTCTGGGTAGCTAGTAACAAGGGTTTGAGTAAAATAAATTTAGAAAACAGAAGAATTAAAAACTTTGATTTAACAGACGGTCTACAAGGTGATGAATTTGGTGAGTTAGCTGCTGTTAAGTTAAACAATGGGAAGTTGCTCTTTGGCGGAGTAAATGGTATAAACATCTTTAAACCTCATGAAATTATAGATGACCATACTGTGGCAAGTGTAATTTTTACTGATTTAAAGATTCTAAATAATGAGATTAATCCTTATGATTCTTTCTTAGGCAATCAGATTTTAACCTCATCATTACAATCAACAAAAGCGATTGAGTTACCCCATAATCAAAATAGTTTTTCTTTTAAGTTTGCTTCATTGCATTATGGTGCATCAGAAAACAATAGCTATAGATATAAATTAGACGGGTTTGATAAAGATTGGGTAACTGTAGATGCAGGGCAAAGAGAAGCAAAATACACCAATATATCTCCGGGTAATTATATACTCTACGTTAAAGCATCCAACTGTGATGGTATATGGAATCCTAAGGCTATTTCTATGGAAATAACTGTACTTCCGCCTTGGTGGTGGAGTATTTGGGCAAAGCTCTTTTATGTTATTCTTGTTATTGTTCTAATTGGCTTTTTCTCTAGATTTACCATTATTACCGCGAGAAAGAAAAGTCAGCTGGAAATGGAAAAATTTGAGAGAGAAAAATTGGAAGATTTGAGCCAATTAAAACTTCAGTTTTTTACAAATATATCGCATGAGTTAAGAACGCCACTGACTTTAATTAATACACCCATAGAGCAATTAATTAAGAAAGGGAACACGGTTTCTACAACAGATAGAGAGAAAAGCTATCAAATGATTTTTAAGAATGTTCAACATCTAATGCGTTTAGTAAATCAATTATTAGACTTTAGAAAAGTAGAACAAGGACAAATGAAATTGCAATTATCAAAAGGGAATTGGTCTAACTTCTTAGATCAGGTGTACCACTCTTTTAAAGAATTTGCAGAATATGAGCACATCTCATTTACCTACGAACATTCTTCAACTTCAATTGAAGGGTATATGGATACTGACAAGCTTGAAAAAATAGTTTACAACTTATTATCCAACGCTTTTAAATTTACGCACGAAGGTGAAATTAAATTAGCAGTAATGCAGGAAGCCGACAAAGTAAGAGTTGTTCTTAAAGATACAGGAATTGGTATTCCAGAAGAAAAATTAGCCTACCTATTCAACAGATTTTATCAGGTTTCTAATCTTAAAAAAGCGAAGAACCGAGGTACAGGAATAGGCTTAGCATTTACAAAAAGTTTAGTTGATTTACACCACGGAACAATCGCTGTAGAAAGTACATTAAACGTGGGTACTACTTTTACTTTAGAGTTTCCATTATCTGCCACTGCTTATGAGGGTGAAATAATTGAACAAGTAGAAAGTACTCCTAGTGATGTATTAGAAGAGTACAAAGAAGAAATGATAGATGAACTTGAGGTGAATGTAAAACAAAAAATTCTTGTGGTAGATGATAATACATCTATTAGAGAATTATTGACTGATTTACTAAAGGATGATTACGATGTATATAGTGCAGAAAACGGGCAAGTAGGTCTCCAAAAAGCCAAAGATGTTTTACCAAACCTTATCCTTTCTGATATTATGATGCCTGTGATGGATGGGTATGAATTTACAAAAAGCATTAGAGATGATAATCATTTATGTCATCTACCTATTATATTATTAACGGCAAAAAACTCTGAAGATAGTAAGTTAAAAGGCTATGAATATGGTGTTGATGCTTATGTTACAAAGCCTTTTAATTCTGAAGTGCTCATAGCGAGAATACAATCTTTATTAGAGAATAGAAAAAATCAGCAAAAGAACTTCAAGACAAATATTGATGTAAAACCAAGTGAAATCACCTATACATCTATAGACGAAAAGTTCTTAAAACGCTTGGTAGAAATTGTAGAAGAAAACATTTCTGATTCAGAATTTACAGTGGATAAATTAGCCTCTGAATATGGTGCTACTCCTATCCGTTTAAATCAAAAATTGAAATCTTTAACTGGGCAAACTGCAAAAGGATTTATACGTAACATTCGATTAAAAAGAGCCGCTCAAATGTTAAAAATAGGACGTTATAGTGTAAGTGATGTTACTTATGAAGTAGGCTTTAATGATCTGAAATACTTCAGAAATTGTTTCAAAAAAGAATTTGGAATTCCTCCATCAATATATTTAAAAGAAAATAGTACAGAAAACGAACAACAAGATCTTTTAGAAGAAATTGATAATAAATAAAGAGCAAACAACCTTATTAGAAAACTCCGCTTAATAATAAATAAATAAACAAATGGGAGGCTACCTTATACATTTACACTAAGGTAATTTTTACCCCCCTCTTTTTAGATAAAAAATTATTCTACCCTTTGTATAACAGCGTAAGAAGCGTATTTATACCCTTTTTTATAATAGTTTTTTAGACACTTAAATAGATAGCAAGACCTATTTTTACAATTCAATTTTAATGAGATGAATTGAATTTTCAACAAACTTAGTATGTAAAAAATATGAATATTATTTTTACTAAATCAGCAAAACTATTGAGGTTAATACTTCTTCTAACTCTATTTTCCTCTCTAAACCTTTTAGCCCAAGGTGTAGATATTAAAGGTACTGTTCTAGACGAACAGGACGCTCCTTTAATTGGTGCCTATATTATTGTAAAAGGTACAACAACAGGAACAGTTACAGATTTTAATGGCCTATTTAAATTACATGTACCTAACAAAGAATCTGTTCTAGTGGTATCATCTATTGGCCACAAAGACAAAGAGGTTTATGTAGGTGATAGAACAAACTTCGATTTAAAACTTGAGTATGATACCGAAGCACTAGAAGAAGTAGTGGTTATTGGTTATGGTGAACAAGAAAAAAGAGAAATTACTGGTGCAATTACTCAATTAAAGGCAGAAGATTTAGAGAGATCTCCAACAGCCGATTTGGGAACTGCACTACAAGGTCAAATGGCTGGTGTTTCTGTTAGATCCGCTTCTGGTGCACCAGGTGAACAATCAACAATTACTATTCGTGGTGTAAGCTCTTTTCAAGATGGTGGTTCCGAACCACTCTATGTAGTAGATGGGGTAACTTATACATCAAACCCTAATATCTCTCCTCAAGAAATTCAATCTATAGAAGTATTAAAAGATGGTGCTTCTGCAGCTATTTATGGCTCTAGAGCATCTGCAGGTGTAATTCTTATCACTACAAAACGTGGTGAAAAAGGACAATTAAAAGTGAATTTAGATGCCTATTATGGTATTCAAAAAATCACTTCAGGTATTGAACTAGCAGGAACAGTAGATGCCCTTTACATCAATAAAATATTATACGACAACAAAGATACAGGGAAATTTGATCCACTATCTTTTAACCCTCAAGGATTGTATTATGACACCGATTGGTTAAAAGAAGTTCAAGTTGACAATGCTCCTATTCAAAATTACAATTTAAGACTATCGGGTGGTTCTGGTTATGTAACGTATAACATTACAGGTACTTTTTATGATCAAGAAGGTGTTTTTATTAACTCAGGATATCAAAGAGCAAACTTAAGATCGAATACTACTTACCAAAAGGATAAGTTCAGAATGCAACTTAACTTAGGTTTAAATAACAGTAAAAAAGAAAGTGAACCGTGGGGATTACAATATGAGGCTATTAAGCAATCTACAATGATCCCTCCTCTTGATGTAAACGATACAGAATTTGTTGTACCTGGTGCAAACCCAGAAGCAATGGGTGGTTTTATTGGTAAATTAAGAGAATCTAATGAGACGTTCGAAGATGGTTACAATGGTAACATTATCATGAACTATGAGTTATTTAGTGGTTTTAAATTAAATGCAAATGTTGGTGGTTCAATTCAGCGATCGCACAACGAATGGTTTAAACCTACTTACGAAGTGTATGACGACCAAGGTAATTATATGCTAAATGCTTCTAACCCAATATCAGAATTAAGATATACAGATTATACGTATTATAGATCAATACAAGAATATACAGCTTCTTACAACAAGAAATTTGGCAAGCATAAAATTGGTTTAGTTGGTGGTGTTACTTTCGAAACATCAACATCAGAAAAAAGCCAGATACATGGTGCCGAACTTGCTAGTAATTCTACACCATCTATGGGTGCAGCTAACGAAATTAGATCTGTAGATGAACGTTATGCGGAATCAAAAAACATAGGAATACTCGGCAGAGCACAATATAACTACGACAATAGATATATGGTAAGTGCATCTGTTCGTAGAGACGGTTCTTCTCGTTTTCATCCTGATAATAATTGGGGAGTTTTTCCTTCTGTTTCTGGGGGATGGAATATCTCTAACGAGAAATTCTTTAAACCACTTAAAAAGACAGTATCTAACTTAAAAATTCGTTACGGCTATGGTCAAACGGGTAGCGATAAAGCAGGACAAGGACTGCAGAACTTAACGGCTTACTTACCTTACCAAGCTATTGTAACCCCTCAAGTAGATTATCCTTTAGGGCCAGAATATGATGACAACTTACAGTTAGGAACTACAAACCCAACGTATGTAGATGATGGTATTAAATGGGAAACAAACATTTCTCAGAACTTAGGTATTGATGCAGAATTCTTTAATGGTAGAGTAACTTTCTCTGGCGATGTTTATAAATCTGACAAGCAAGACATGTTATTGGCTGTCCCTATTCCACCGTCAACAGGTGCAACAACAGCGAATAGTTACAATATGGTTTGGCAAAATGTAGGTAACTTATCAAATAAAGGTATTGAGTTAGTTTTGGGATATAACAACCACATTGGTGATGTTCATTTCAAAATTAATGGTACATTTTCTAAAAACGTAAATGAAGTAGTTTCTTTAGCTCCAGGTTTAGAATCTGTTGCAGGCGGCCAGCCAATTATTGGTAAGGATAGTGAGAACACTACTTTCTTAAAACCAGGATACCAAGCCGGTTCCTTCTTCTTAATTCCAACAGACGGAACTATTAAAACACAAGAGGAATTGGTAGAATATCAGAAAATTATTCCAACTGCACAGTTAGGTGATTTAAAATATATTGATGTTAATGGTGATGGTAAGATAGACGACGATGACAGAGAATATATGGGTAGTGGTACTCCGCTTTGGGAGGCTGGATTAAACATTACAATCTTTTACAAAGGGTTTGATTTCGGTATCCAATTCTTTGGTTCTTATGGAGCAAAAGTCTACAATGGTTCTAAAGCATATGCGTATCAAAATAAGCGAAGTGCTGAATTAGTAAATGCATGGCAACCTGTTAACCCTACTTCTAATATTCCAACACCTAGGGATCAAGCAGAACATTACAATACAAGAACGTATTCAGATTACTTTTTAGAAGATGGTTCTTACCTAAGAATTCAGAACATCACTTTAGGGTACACCTTACCAAAAAGTTGGTTGAAATCTTTAAAAGTAAGCAATTTCAGAATCTATGCTAGTACACAAAACCCTTTCACATTCACAAATTATTCAGGTTTTGATCCAGAAGTGGGTTCTTCTAGTGTATTCTACAGAGGTGTTGACAGAGGGAATTACCCTGTATCAGCAATTTACAGAGGTGGTATTTCTTTAGAATTTTAATTGTTAATCCTATCATGAAAAAAATATATAAATTAGTCGCTATTTTAATGTTGTCAGCATTAGTATCTGGATGTACTGATTACTTTGATGTTGACAATCCGAATGCCGTTCTTGAAGAAGATTTCTGGCAAAGTGGAGACGATGCTTACAAAGGTTTAATGGCTACATATAGTGGGTTACAAGGTAAAGGAGCGAACGGTGGTTCTTCTTCTACAAAGATGCCCGTTCGTGCTGATACAGGAAGACCTAACAACTGGAACCAAGGAGATAAAGCACTCCAACAATTGTCTTTTAATGATAACACAGATATTGTAAAAGACAAATGGGGCGATCTATACACTGGTATTTTTAGAGCAAATCAGGTTATTCAAAACCTTCCAAATATAGAAATGGATTCTCTAGACAAAACGTTGTATATGGCTGAAGCTCGTTTCTTAAGAGGTACATTTTATTATTGGTTATACAGTACTTACAATAATGGTAGTGTAATCATTCACTTGAATGTTCCAAATACAGACGATTTTTCTAAACCACCTTCATCTAAAGAAGAGGTCTTGGCTGTAATTTTAGATGATTTACTTTTTGCTCAAAAAAATCTTCCAGAAACTTGGGAAGATGATATGAGAGGAAGAGCAACTTGGGGTGCATGTACTGGTATGTTAGGTCAAGTTTATATTAATGAACACAATTATGTATCTGCCAAAGAAGAGTTTAAGAAAATAATTGACAGTGGGTTATACACTCTGACGCCAGAAATATCTTGGAACTTTGATTTAGACCATGAATTCAATACTGAATCTATCTTCGAGGTAGTCTTCTCGGCCGTTCAAAAACCTGGTTCTTCTGGGTATGGTCAAGATGGACCTTCTGGATCTGAAGGTACTACAAGAGCAAAAACGTTAGCACCTGGTAATGCTGGCGGGTATAGAAGTGTAATGCCTTCTTATTGGGTAACAATGCTTCTAAAAGAAGATAAAATGGACCCTACAGATCCAAGAAATAATGATAGAAAGTATTCTCTTAGAGCTGAAGCTTCTATTGCAATGGCAGATGATGGTACAATATTTTATCAAATACCAGTAGAAAAGAGTGGTTTCTCTAACGGAGAAGCTTCTTATGTAAGAAAGTTTCAAAACCATTGGAACGATAATGACGGTATTGGAGATGTTGCCAATTCTGGTATCAACGAAAGAATTATACGATTGGCTGATGTGTACCTTTTATACGCTGAATGTCTTTTAGAGGTAAATGGCAATGGAGGTATTTCTGAATCTGTAAGGTTAATTAACGAAGTAAGAGCTCGTTCTGGTTTAACACAATTAGACCCAATTAATTACAATTCGACTACATTAATGGAACACATTATGTGGAACGAAAGACCTAAAGAATTCCTCTTTGAAGGGCACGATACGAGGTGGATCGATTTAAGAAGATGGGGTAAGATTAAAGAGCATTATGACCACTTAGCAGACATGAATTTTGTTTTACTAAACAAGATTTTAAAATATGCTACAGAAGATCAAATCAACTCAGGACAAGTTCCTATTTTGAAAGAATATGTTGAAGCAGCTGCGGTGTACAGTCCGTTAGCTCATGACTATTTTCCTATTCCTGTTACTGAAACAGTAACCAATCCAAATACTTCTGATAACTAATTTGTAAATAGAAAAAGTCTTAAAAATGAAGAACTTTAAATATATAATAAATAGTTGCCTTGCACTGCTTCTAGCATTAACTTCTTGTACAAAAGAAGAAGTTGATCCTAACAGCAACTTTACAGATATAGCCATCTTTATGTCGCCAAGTACACAACTTGTAGAAGTAGGTAAAATTATCTCTTTTGCAGATGGGTCTAGAGGTGCAACAGAAAGAATGTGGTCTATAAACGATCCCTCTTATTTTACTCTGATCAATACAACCGAATCTAAAGATCAAACTGTTCATCCAGAGTTTCATGAGGTTGGAGAAATTCCTGTAACATTACATTTAGAGTTTGCAGATACAACTTTAAATCAAGATACAATAGTATATATCACTGTTTTAGATTCAATTACTGCAGACTTCGAAATCACAAAAATAGAAGGGTATTACAAAGCAGGTGACAACGGTTCTTGGGTAGTAGAACAAGGTACAATTATCACATATTCAGATAAAAGTACAGGTAACCCAGATACATTTAGTTGGAATGTTGGTGGTGTAAATACTGGAGAGTTAACGGCTAGAACAATCAAAGTTCAATATAGAGAAATTGGTAGTTTTAATATTGGTTTGTCAGCATCTAGAACAACGCCTTACGGTAGAAAATCTAATCATACTAAATATAATTATATTAAGGTGATCAAGTCGACAAAGCCATACAACTTACTTACAACGAACCCAAGTTTTGAAACAGGAGAAATGGATCCATTTACTACTTGGTTTGAAAAAGGTGCTGGCGAAGGTTCTATAACTTCTACAGATGCTTTTGATGGAGAATATGCCATGAACTTACTAATGAACGACGCTTCTAAAGTACATGTAAACATGACTGATGGCTACTTTGGTGTTGAAAAAGGTTTAAAATATACGTTAGAGTTTATGGTTCGTTTTAATGAGGTTAATCCAAACTTTAAAATTGAAGCTCAAATAATGCCAAGCAATGCATGGGCAGATAATTACAAATACGTAATCAATTCTAAAGACGTTGATTTAAGTGAAGAAATGCTGGGACAGTGGCAAAAAACATCTGTACTCACAGATCAAATTGCTCCAGAAGATATTGAGTTAGCAAGGCTGTACTTAATAATAAGTGGTGGAACCGGAGGGAATGCAAATTTTGATATAGACAATCTGAAATTTTTATACCATGGAGAACCGACAAATTAATTCTTCAACCGGAATTCATTAATTCTAAAGCACAGAATATTCCAATGGAATGTTCTGTGCCTTTTTCTTTCATAACACCTTGTAAATAGATACAATACAAATAGAAAAAGTAGAACTCTACCTAATTCTATTAGAAACAATAGATTAAATTGCAAATCAAAATTACCCCCCTTATTCCCTTAAAATTATACCACTACGTTTTTATGGTCCCTTGTATATTTAGGCTAGTAAATAACAACACCAACCAACAGAAATGAATAAAAAAATTACTTACATACAAACTATAATTTTAGGTTTTTCAATTTTACTAATACCTATAATTGGTGCAGCACAAACTGCCGTAACAATAGACTTTCAGACACAAAAATTTCTGAATGATGCTTCTACTCTAGACCGTACAAAATATTTTAATATCCATATTGCAGCCAGCCAGAATTACTCGGATAAAGACATGAGTGATTTAAAAGATTGGGGTGTAACTATGGGAAGATCTTTTTGGGGACCTTTTGGTAGATACAAAGAATATATAAACACAAATAACGACTACCCTGCCGAAGAATTAATACAAGAGGAAAGTAGTAGAGAAATTAACTACCTAAAAACACAACACTACTACAAATACATTACTCCACAGCTAATTATTACAGACCATCCAGATGCAATGGTAGATATGGACATGAACACAGAAAATGCAGGTAAATTTGCTGCTAATCATTTCTATCATGGCTATGAAGAAGATAAAAGACCCATCTATTATGAGCCTGTAAACGAACCTTTTGTACATGCACATGAACCTGTTTTTACAGAAGATGGTAAATATTCAGCAGATGAAGTAAGAATTAAAACTGCAGAATATTTTAGAGATATCGGTAAAGCCTTTGATGAAAAAGGATTAACAACCAATGTCGTAGGGTATGTTTCTGCATGGCCACAAATGGAACTATGGGATTTTGGACATTGGGAGTCTCGTATGAAAATGTTTATGGATATTGCTGGCGATTATATGGATGGTATTTCTATTCACTTATACGATGGTATAAACGTAACAGGTCAGGATACTGAAAGATCTGGAAGTAATTCTGTTGCTACACTAGATTTAATCAATACTTATAGTTTTATTAAATGGGATTCTTTAAAACCGTTGGTGATAAGTGAGTATGGAGGTATTCCTAATGGGTACGATGAAACGTATTCTGATATTAAAAGTATACAGTCTGTTCGATCAATCAATCACCTTATATTCCAACTTCTTGATATACAAGATAAACTAATGATCTCCGTCCCATTTATTACGGGTAAATCTCCGTGGTATTATCAAGACAATGATTTTGAACCTTATAAAGCTGATTTATGGAAACCCGTTAAATCTTCTGTTATCAATAACGAGATCAAAGAATATGAATATACTGCCAAAAGACGTTTTTATGATTTATGGAATAAAGTGAATGGAAATAGAGTACAATGTACTACATCAAACCAAGATATTTTTGCACAAACATTCGTAGACAATAATGCGGCGTACATCTGTCTAAATAATATCGATGCTATAAACCAAGAAGTTTCTCTACAGTTTTTAACCTCTGTAGGTAACATAAATAGTGTAAACAAGAGGAGCCTTAAAATTTATGTAAATGCCCCCGTTATTTATGAAGATTTAGACCTCAATACCCTTCCTGAATCTATTACTTTAGAACCACACGAAACAGTAGTGCTTACTTTAGGTCTAGAAAGACCAATTGTTTTCAATAAAAAAGCAATAAGAAAAGAGTATTATTCTAAAACGTATTTACAGCCTATTAAAGCAAATACACCTTTAAATTTTACTTTTAATACTGTAGATATTAATGCAGAAGAAGGTGAAGCTAGGCTTAGAATGAGTATTGGTAGAAAGCACAATGTTTCTAAAAAACCTATAGTTAAAGTAAACGGCAAAGAGGTGAAAATTCTAGATAATTGGAAAGGTTATGATCAAACTGATAAAGATGATTTCTTTGGTGCTTTAGAGATACCAATACCGCATGCTATTTTAGAAGAAAAGAATGAAGTGAGCATAACGTTCCCAGATAATGGAGGTACAATTAGCTCTGTAATTTTAAGTGTAAATAATTTTTACGACTTAGGAAATCGCTTGCCTTTTAATGTTGATCCGTTTACGTTACCAGGAAAAATAGAAGCAGAAGATTTTGATTTAGGAGGACATGGTTTAGCGTATTTCACTTTTGATAATAACAATAATTATAATCAATATAGATTTAACGAAGGTGTTGATATCAAATCTACTGAAGAAAATAAATACACTATTGAGTTAGATGAAAACGAATGGACATCGTACAGTATTTCTGTAGATCAGCCTGTAAATTATACGTTAAGAGTTAATGGAGCAGCAATTACAGACAGTGCCAAAATTAGTGTTACCGTAGACAACGAAATTTTAAATACTCCTTTTAAATTATCGAGCAACGAAAATAAAGATTATGAATTTCAGGTGGAATTAGGTATTGGTGAATACCCAATTCATGTAATTGCTGAACAAGGAAAAGCTGAAATAGATTATATAGGATTTATTGATGAAGAATTGTTTTACGAAGACATTCTATTTACTCCCAATAACACTACACTTTTTGATGTAAACGATGAGAATATCTTTGAAATAGAATATGATGTCTCTAAAGAAAGAGATATTATTGTAGAAGCATGGGGGGATATTTTCTTGTTGGGTAAATCTAGAATAAGCGTAGAAAAAGGAAACGATAAAGTACTTGTACCTATTACTACATTTTTAGACTCTATAGACTATCAAAATATAGAAGTTACCGCTAAGATTGTACAGCACAATAGTTTAAACAATATGGTTTTTGCAAGTACTGTATTAGAAGTTCAAGAAGAAACACCAGAAGAACCTCCTTTAGCACTAGAAGATGAATTAACAAACAAGAAAAAGTTATTAGTTTTCCCTAATCCAACATCAAATAACCAGAAGTTAACCCTAAGAGGAGAAAGTAACATCTACAAAGTAGAAACACTTGATATTCAGGGAAATGTTATAGATACTTTTATGTACAAAACTCCTCAAAAACAAGTGACCGCAAGATTATCAAATAATTATACAGCAGGTATTTATTTAGTAAGAGTTTATGGTATATCGCATTATGCGGTAAGTAAAATCTTAATTAAATAACCCCTGATTACACAAGAAAATTACAATATAATATATAAGCCATGTCTAATAAATATTTTATTATCCCACTTATCTTTTTGTCGTTCTTCGCAAATGCACAAAAAAAGAATAAAGATACTAGACCTAATATTATTTTTATCTTAACGGATGACCAACCGTACGATTACTTAAGTGTTACTGGAAATAAAACAGTAACTACACCAAACATTGATAAACTGGCAGATGAGGGTACATTATTTACAAATGCACATATCACTACCCCTATTTGTATGCCAAGTAGAGTATCAATGTTGATGTCGCAGTATGAACGTAAACATGGTGTTGATTTCAATTCGGGAACAGCATTATCTGAAGAAGCTTGGCAAGATTCTTATCCCATGCAAATGAGAAAGGCGGGGTATTTCACTGCGTATATTGGTAAAAACCATACTCCACTTGGAACAAACGGTTATGATTCTAAAGTAATGGAGAAATCTTTTGATTACTGGTATGCAGGGCATAGACACCTTGGTTTCTACCCAAAAGATCGTCATGAAATTTTTAGTGGTGCAGAAGCAAATACTCAAATTGAAATCATTGAAGAAGCAACAATGGATATGTTGGATAACAATGAATTTAGATTGGAAAAAGCCATCACTTTCATAGATAAACGTCCTTCAGACAAACCATTCTTATTAAATATCTGTTTCAATTTACCTCATGGTGCTGGTACAAGTACTATGAAACAAAAAGAGTCTGATCCAGAAATTTACAAATCACTTTACAGAGATCAAGATATTCCGTTACCTCCGCATTATATCGCTAAAAAAGATATTAAAACACCAAAAATCCCTGCAGATGTTTTACATGCTGAAGATAGACAAAACATTTACGATCATGTAGATACTCCAGAAGGAACAAAAGAAAGGTATATCCGTCAGTTACAAGCCATGAAAGGTATTGACAATTTGGTTGGTGATTTAACAGCTAAATTGAAAGAATTGAAGTTAGATAAGAATACAATTATTGTTTTCTCTTCTGATCATGGTTTATTAATGGGGCAATATGGCTTGGGTGGAAAAGCACTTCTTTATGAATATTGTACACATGTTTCTACCATCATAATGGACCCTACTATTCCTAAGAAAAAAAGAATAGAAGAGTCAGATGCTTTAGTACAATCTATTGATATTGCACCTACAATTTTAGCAAAAGCAGGTGTTGAAATTCCAGAGAGCTACCAAGGAAAAGATATTTCTGAATTACTTACAGACAGTGATAAAGAAGTAAGAAAATATGTCTTCACAGAAAATTTATGGTCTACTATTTTTGGTAACCCTAGATGTGAAGCCGTTCAAGATAAAGAATGGAAATACATCCGTTATTACAAAAACACAAACATGTCGTCAATTGATGTTACAGCTTATGCAAAAGACATGGATATCAATTTAATGAAAGTGCTTTATGGCAATAGTGACGAAGAAGCAGTTATCTTCAGAAGCTACATAGAAGGACCATTAAAAGGAGAGCAACCTGTGTATGAAGAATTATATCATCTTTCAGAAGACCCTACTGAAGTCCAAAATTTAGCTTCAGATAAAAAATATCAAGCAAAATTAGAAGAGATGAAAATGGTTTGGGCAGACCAAATTAAAATGGCAAGAGGAGAAGGAAAACCTAAAGTAGAAAGATACACTACAGAATCTACCTTGGAACATAAAGGAAGTGCTCCAATAATTCACGATTAAGTAGACAGAACAAACAAAACAATGAGAAAATATAAATTATTTGGTCTTGCAGTACTATGCACTACAATGGCCTGTACTAAGCAACAAAAAGTAGAAGATTTCCAAAGTTTAGAAGAAACAAGATTTAACGATAACTGGAAATTTTCTAAAGGTGAAATTAAAGATGGTATGTCTGTTGAGCTTAACGATGAGCAATGGAGACACCTAGATTTACCACACGATTGGGCTATTGAAGGTCCTTTTAGCAACGATTATAATGCACGTTGTGGTGCTTTACCTTTCCATGGAGAAGGTTGGTACAGAAAAGATTTTACTGTTCCTGTAAAAGCAGAAGGTAAACAAGCTTTTGTTCGTTTCGAAGGGGTAATGAACAACGCTGAGGTATTTATTAATGGCGAAAAAGTTGGTGATAGACCTTACGGATATATTGGTTTTGAAGTAGATTTAACGCCATATTTAAAGTACGGACAAGAAAATACGATTGCCGTAAAGTGTGATCCAGAAGACCTAAGTTCAAGATGGTATCCTGGTGCTGGTATTTATAGAGATGTTTGGATTGAATTCAAAAACCCTGTTCATATTGCAATGGACGGTACTTTTATCAAAACACCATCTATTACAAAAGAGAAAGCAGAAGTAACTATTGATATCGATTTAGTGAACGCTTCTACTAAATTAGGTGATCTAACTGTTGAGACCGTTGTTACAAACCTTAAAGGTGAAAAAGTTGGCAGTACTTCGTCTTCTATCAAAATAAAAAAACAAGAAGAAAAGACGACTACACAAACTCTTGCTATCCAAAATCCTGAGTTATGGACAATGGAAAACCCTCATTTGTATACCGCTACCACGTTAGTAAAACAAGGAGATAAAGTTGTTGATAAATATACGTCTACTTTTGGTGTTAGAGATATAGAATTTACTGTAAAAGGAGGTTTTAAACTTAATGGCGAAAGAGTAGAACTAAAAGGTGTTTGTTTACACCATGATCAAGGGCCTTTAGGAAGTGCTGTTAATAGAAGAGCGAAAGAAAGACAATTACAGATCATGAAAGACATGGGTGTAAATGCTATTCGAACTTCTCATAACCCTCCATCTGAAGCATTGTTAGACCTTTGTGACGAAATGGGATTAGTAGTAATTGATGAAGCTTTTGATGTATGGAGAATGCCTAAAGTGGAAAATGGTTACAATAAAGAATACGACGAATGGAGTGAAAGAGATCTTGTGGATATGATCCGTAGAGATAGAAACCACCCTTCTATCATTATGTGGAGTATTGGTAACGAAATTCTTGAACAATACGACAAAAAAGGATATTTAGAAGCAAGACGTTTAGTGAAAATTACGAAAGCAGAAGATACTTCTAGACCAACCACTGCTGGTTTTAATAATATTGTAGCCGCCATAAAACATGGTTTAGCAGATGAGGTAGACATTATTGGAATGAATTACTTCCCTATGCGTTATGAGCAAGTTCAAAAAGACCACCCAAATTGGATTATTTATGGTTCAGAAACGTCTTCTTGTACTTCTTCTAGAGGATATTATGAGCATCCTGTTACTCCTACTTACGATAGAGCATCTCATCAGGTAACAAGTTATGACTTAGTTGGACCTGGTTGGGCTTACCCTCCAGATTTAGAGTTTGATATGTTAGCAAATACACCATCAGCTTTAGGTCAGTTTATGTGGACAGGTTTTGATTATTTAGGCGAACCGACTCCTTATGGTGGTAAAGACAACAGTACAAACGGTTATTGGAATGGCGATTTTCCTGTTCATTCTTCTTATTTTGGAACAGTAGATTTGTGTGGTTTTCCTAAAGACCGTTTCTATTTATACCAAGCAGAATGGTCTGATAAACCAATGGTACACGTTTTACCACACTGGAATTGGGAAGGTAAAGAAGGACAAAATATTCCTGTTTATGCCTACACAAATGCAGAAGAAGTAGAACTAATCGTAAACGGAAAATCTATGGGTAAAAAGGTAAAAGGTAAAGACCTTACTCCTATTAAAATGACACATAGAGATTGGAAATCTGAAAAGCCATATATGTCAAAATACCGTTTAAATTGGGATATTCCTTATACTCCAGGTACAATTGAAGTTGTGGCTTACACAGATGGTAAAGAGGTAGCTAGAAAAGTGGTAAAAACTGCAGGAAAACCTCATCATGTAGAACTTATTGCCGACAGAAGTTTATTAGCCTCAGACGGTAAAGATGTATCATATATTACTGCAAATGTGGTAGACAAAAATGGTAATTTCTGCTACACTGTTTCTAATGATATTCAATTTCAAATTGAAGGTGATGGTAAAATTGCAGGTGTTGGTAACGGAGATGCTTCTTCTATAACACCATTGCAAGGAAACCATATGGAAGTGTTTAATGGGAAAGCATTAGTAATTGTTCAAGGTACTAAAAATGCTAAAACACCTATTAAACTGACAGCAAAAGCAAACGGATTAGAAACTACATCAATAGAAGTTTCTTTCCAACCTGCTTTGTAATTAGAGAAATAAAAGAGTAGTTTTTTAGTGACAATTATAATAGAAAAAACTGCTTCATTTATAAATTTATTTTTGTTTATAGCACTGGTTATCATACCCAATTTTACTAAAGGAAGGATTAATAGTCCTTCCTTTTATGTTGTAAAAGAAAGAACGAAAAAGAGATGTGGAGAACCTCCATTAGCAATAAGGAAAAAAGTTTACCCCCTCAAAATCATATAATTCACTAATCTACAAGGCCTTAATAATACAGATTCACAGATTAAAAAAAATCCCCCCTTTATTTGACTGTTTTTTTGGTGCTTTAATTAGTGTATGTTTTACATATTTGAACTGAAATAATTATTGCAAACAATTAACCTTTATAAAAAATGAAATACTTATACAAACTATCTTCTGTTTTACTTCTAATGAGTTGTTTAGCAACTCCTCTAATTAGTGACGCAGACACAATACAAAAGGAAACAGAACTGACTGACCCTGTTCAAACTGAAAGTAGTAATGAGTTAGTAGTGAACGGTAATTTTGAAGAAAGTTTATCAATTGGTTGGCAAGGACTGCAATCATTTTCTTTATCTAATGATGTTGCAGAAGACAGTAAAGGAACTCAAAGTTTAAAGATTGAAACAGCCTCTCAAGTGAATTTGATTTTTACAGATAATGCAGCCTTTTTCCCTTTAAAAGTTGGCGAGAAGTATATTATGAAAGTAAAGATCAAAGCAGAGAAAATGGATTTTAATTCTCTTTCTTTTAGATTAATTCCTGCTGATGCGCAATGGAACGACAAAGAGAAATTAGTTGTTACAAGCCCGAAAGTGAAATGGGGAGTTCCTCAGGTAAAAATAGGTGAATGGATTACTGTAGAAAAAGAAATTTTAATTGCAGAGGGTTTCGGAAAAGGTAATAAAAATGGAGACGTTGTCTCTTCTAAAATATTTATTCAAGGATCTAAAAATTCTTCTAAAACAGTTCTCCTTTTAGATGATATTAGTATCACCCCTGTGAACGGAATAGCTGCTACAGTTACTCCAAAAACAAAAGTGGCTGCAGGTAAAGAACTTTTGATTAATGGAAACTTTGAAGATGGTTTATCAAATGGTTGGTATGGTTTAAAAGATTTTGAACAATCTAAAGATATCTCTTCGGAAAGTAATGGAGCAAGAAGTTTAAAAATAGTAACTACAGAACAAATCAAAATAGTAGCAACAACCAAAGATGCTTTCTTCCCTTTAGAAGTAGGAAAAAGTTATACATTTAAAGGTAGAGTTAAAGGGGACAAAATCAACTTTAACGCATTAATAATTAGATTAATGCCTGGTAATGCTCAATGGCACGATAAAGAAAAAGTGACGCTTACTAAACCCTCTATTAATTGGGGAGATACTAAAATTAAAGAAGGTGAATGGGTTACTTTTGAAAAAGTATTGACAATTGAAGAGGGTTTTGGCAAAGGCAATAAAAACGGAGATGTTGTACCTGCTAAAGTATTGATGCAGACATCTCCAGTGCAAGAAAAATCTGTTTTCTATTTAGATGATATTAGTATAATCGAAGTAGAATCAACTAACAAATAGACAACCAGTCAAAATATAATTATATAGGTATCTATACAGTTAACATATGATCACTTAACACTGATCACAAAACTGTATAGGTACACTAAAATTACTTTTTTTATTACTATAATAATTATATCTTAACCTCATATTTAGTATAAAATGAAATATTATTACAAACTTCTAAGCATATTATCTACTTTAATATGCTGTTTATTACTACCATCTACTTTACTCGCTCAGTCAGGACTTACCGGTGTAGAACTTATTACAAATGGCGGGTTTGAGGAAGATTTAAATGTTGGGTGGACATTAACAACTGCTGGTCAGGCAGAGATTTCTGATGACGTAACAGATGGGAAGATTTTAAAAATTGCTTCAACTGCACAAATTAAAAATATTTACACAAAAAATGAAGCAAACTTTGATGTAACTGTTGGTAGAACTTACACTATTAAAGGTAAAGTTAAAGCCACTGCAATGGATTTTAACGTCTTGAAATTATCAATAGGTAATTCTACAAATTTCGTTTCAATAATTGAAGCTTTTAAGATTGCAAATGAAACCTATGATTGGGGTGATATAAATATTATACTAGATCAATGGATAACTTTTGAAAAAGAGTTTACTATTCCTGTACATAATACTTATACAAATGGAGATGTAGTAAATTCAAAACTATTAATTTCAGGTTCTGCTAACTCTACTCCTTCTGAAATTTTTCTTGATAATATCTCAGTAACTGAAAAAGATATTACGTTAGAAGTAACAGCAGGAGAAGATGTAACTATTCAAGAAATAGAAACAACAACTTTAACTAGTACTATTAACTCTTCAGATAATTTTACAACAACATGGACAGAAGCAACGGGAGAATTAGTTTTTGCATCTGCAGATCAACTATCTACAGACGTTAGCTATAATGGTGAATTGTTAACAGAAGACAAACAATATACTGCTACAATTACAGTTACAGATGGTGGAACGAATACCGTAACAGATGATGTTTTAATTACAATTACTCCAGAAACAACATATACAGCAACACTCACATTTAAAAATGAAAGTAATACTGTACTGAATGGAGTAAATGTACTTTTAAGTAGTAACAATGGTTTTGATAAAACTTTTACAACTACTGATACTGGAATACTTACTTTAAATGAATTAAAGGCTGGTTCTTATACTCTTATTGCAGAAAAAGATGCTTATGTTTTACAGCAAGAAGTAATTGAAATTACAGACAATTATAATCAGTCTATCACCTTAAGTAGTGATAATTCGCTATTTAATGGGCAAGAACTAATTGCTAATGGTAATTTTCAAGAAAATTTAGATGATTTCTGGGGAACTGAAAATCCAGATGCTACAACTATCTATACTAATGACCATGGGAACATCAGTTTAAAAATTGGAGGGAATACTGATCCTTTCACTATTTTCACTAAAGCTGGACATTATTTTGAATTAAAGAACAAAACTACTTATACATTAAAAGGAAAAGTTAAGGCAGAGAAAATGTCATTTGACTTCGTTGTGTTGAGGTTTAAATCAAATACAACGGGTATAAATACTAAGGATATCTACCTTGCTAAAACTTTTGGTCAGTTAGTAAAAATTAATGAGTGGGTTTACTTTGAAGAAGAATTTACGGTAAACTTTGAAGGAGAAGCAGATGATGCTATACAATCGCATAAATTTGAAATAAAAGGGACTCCATTATCAGTAGATGATTTAGTATATCTTGATGACATCAGCGTAAAAGAAAAAGATATTTCTCCTGTTGTAAATGTTGGAGACGACTTATCAATCGTAGCTGGAAAGATGACAGAAGTTGTTGCTACATCTGCTACTTCAGACTTTGTAACTTACCAATGGAGTACTGAAGAAAGTAATGGCATAACTTTTTCAAATGCTACTGCTTTAACTACTCAAATTATTGCTCCTGCACAGGTACTTACTGCTGGGAACCACACCGTAACATTAACTACTTACAAAGGTACGCAAACAGCAACAGACGAATTGGTTGTCAGTCTTATTCCAAATACGTATAAATCAACTTTCACTATTAAAAATGAAAGTGATGAACTTCTAGAAGATGCAGTTGTTTCAATAGCAAATACAGATGGTTTTGAACAATCAAAAACTACCGTAGCAGATGGTATTGCTGAATTTACTGATTTGGCAATAGGAGAATATACGTATTCTGTAGAAAAAGAGGATTTTGTAGAAGCTACAGGAACTGTAAACATTACAGATGCAGATATTACAGAAAGAGTTACTTTAACTGCTAAGGAAGTATTTATAAATGGAATTGAATTAATGACTAATGGGTCATTTGAATCTGAGATTAACGATGGCTGGGGTGTCACTGTTGCTGATCAAGGAGTTATTATTAATGATCCAACAGATGGTAATATTTTAAAAATATCAAGTAGTTCTGAAAAAATCCAAAATATTTATACAAAAACAGAGAGTAACTTTAATATTATTGTCGGTACTACTTATACCATTAGAGGTAAAGTGAAAGTAGTAAATATGAATGATTTTAATGTTCTAAAATTATCAATTGGTTCTGCTACTACATGGGGTGAAATTATAACTGCAATTGGAGTTAAACATCCAGAAAAACCAGAAGTTTTCGGACATATTGACGGTATTTATAATGAATGGGTTTCTTTTGAAAGAGAAATTGAAATTCCTGAATTTACTGAAGATATAGATAGTACTAATGTTACTTATACTGCGGGCAATGAAATTTTGTCTAAAATGCTAATTACAGGTTCAAACCTTTTGAACCCATCAGAAGAAACAGCTATTGAAATCTATTTAGATGATATCAGTTTCACAGAAAAAGGAGTTACACTTACAACCAATGCAGGAGAAGATTTCGAAATGTTTGCAGGTGCTACTCAGCAATTAACTGCTAGTGTAAATTCATCTGATGATTTCACCTACTTATGGACTGCCCCAGAAGGTATTACTTTATCATCGTCTGATATTTTAAACCCTACTATTACATCTGATGAAAGCATTGACGTAAATACTCAATTCACTTTAAGCTTGACAGCTTCTAACGTAAATTTCACTTCCACAGATGAAATAATTATTACAGTAAACCCAATAGAAAAATTTAATGCTACATTAATGATCAACGATGAATCATTAAATATAGTAGAAGGTGCTATTGTACAATTAACAAATGAAACCTCTGTAAATATTTCAGCTACTTCTGATGCCTCAGGTAATGTAATATTTACAGAGGTTCCTGAGGGAACATATACCTATGTAATCAATAAAGATGGTTTTATCTCTTTAATAGAAGAGCTAATTCTTAATGAAGATACTGAATTAGATATAATTCTAAAGAAATACTATACCTCTTTAATTACATTACAAAATATAGACGGTAATTTATTAGAAGATGGAATAGTTTCATTATCGAACGAGGAAGGTTCAATCGAAACCAAAAATTCTGATGAAAACGGAGAAGTATTATTTACTGATTTATTAGCGGGTTCATATATTTATGAGATTATAAAAACAGGCTTTTTAACTTTCAATTCTTCTTTTGAAATTATTGATGAGAGTAATACCAAAGGGGTTACTTTAGTACCTGAACTAATCGTAGATGATAATACACTAACAGGTTTACAACTTGTAAATAATGGTGATTTTGAACAAGGAGTAGATCTTACTTGGGCTGAGTGGAAAGATGATGTCACATTATCAGAATCTAATGATGTTGATGATAATAGTGGTTCAAAAAGTATGAAAATACACACTACAGGAAGAGTTAGAGATATTTTCTTAAGAAATGATTACAACTTTGATCTTGTAATTGGAAAAACATACACTATTAAAGGGAAGATTAAAGCAGAAAACATGAACTTTGATTACCTTGATATTATTGTTTACCCAACTGAAGAATATTCTGATAAAGTCTATACTAGAGTTTATTCACCTGAGAATGAAAATACACCAAATGCAATTCAAGATGAATGGGTATCTTTTGAAAAAACTATTCAGATTCCATATGATTATATTATTAATCAAGAAGTAGGATCTTCTGTAACTTCAACTATAAAAATCAATGGTTCTGAACCTTTAGATAGTTCAGAAGGATCTATTTTATTAGATGAAATTTACATTCAAGAAATTGGTGTTGAATTAGAAGTAACAGCAGGAGAAGATGTAACTATTCAAGAAATAGAAACAACAACTTTAACTGGTACTATTAACTCTTCTGATAATTTTACAACAACATGGACAGAAGCAACGGGAGAATTAGTTTTTGCATCTGCAGATCAACTATCTACAAACGTTAGCTATAATGGTGAACTATTAACAGAAGACAAACAGTTTACTACAATTCTTACCGTAACAGATGGAGGTGATAATACTGTTACAGACGAGGTAATTATTTCTGTCACTCCTGAAAGGAAATATACCGCAACGTTTACATTCATAAATGAAAGTAATACTGTACTTAATGGAGTAAATGTACTTTTAAGTAGTAACAATGGTTTTGATAAAACTTTTACAACTACTGATACAGGAATACTTACTTTAAATGAATTAAAGGCTGGTTCTTATACTCTTATTGCAGAAAAAGATGCTTATGTTTTACATCAGGAAGTAATTGAAATTACAGACAATTATAATCAACCTATCATTTTAAATAGTGATAATTCTCTATTTAATGGGCAAGAATTAATTGCTAATGGTAATTTCCAAGAAAATTTAGATGATTTCTGGGGAACTGAAAACCCAGATGCTACAACTATCTATACTAATGATAATGGAAACATCAGTTTAAAAATTGGAGGGAATACGGATCCTTTCACCATTTTCACTAAAGCTGCACATTATTTTGAATTAAAGAACAAAACTACTTATACATTAAAAGGAAAAATTAAGGCAGAAAAAATGTCATTTGACTTCGTTGTATTGAGGTTTAAATCAAATACAACGGGTATAAATACTAAGGATATCTACCTTGCTAAGACTTTTGGTCAGTTAGTAAAAATTAATGAGTGGATTTACTTTGAAGAAGAATTTACGGTAAACTTTGAAGGAGAAGCAGATGATGCTATACAATCGCATAAATTTGAAATAAAAGGGACTCCATTATCAGTAGATGATTTAGTATATATTGATGATATCAGCGTAACTGAAAAAGATATTTCTCCTGTTATAAATGTTGGAGACGACTTATCAATCGTAGCTGGACAGATGACTGAAGTTGTTGCTACATCTGCTACTTCAGACTTTGTAACCTACCAATGGAGTACTGAAGAAAGTAATGGAATAACTTTTTCAAATGCCACTGCTTTAACTACTCAAATTATTGCTTCTGAAGAGATTCTTACTGCAGAAAATCACACAGTAACATTAACCACTTACAAAGGTACTCAAACAGCAACAGACGAATTGGTTGTCAATCTTATCCCTAATTCTTTTATATCAACTTTCACTATTAAAAATGAAAGTGATGAACTTCTAGAAGATGCAACTGTTTCAATAGTAAATGCAGAAGGTTTTGAGCAATCAAAAACTACGATGGCAGACGGTATTGCTGAATTTACTGAATTAGTATTAGGAGAATATACCTATTCTGTAGAAAAAGAGAATTTTGTGAAAGCGACAGGAACTGTAAACATTACAGATGTAGATATTATAGAATCAGTTACTTTAACTACCGTAATTCCTGGGACTTACATAGCAACTTTTAGTGTTATAGATATAGAAGATAATATATTAGAAGATGCTTCAATTCAGTTAAAAAATGAAATAGGTGTTGATGAAACTGTAATAACTGATGCTACAGGACAAGTTACTTTTGCTAACTTATTAGCTGGTGAATACACGTATTCTGTCACTAAAGACGGTTTTGTAACAGAAGAAGATAGTATTACAATTATTGATTCTAATATCACTGAAGTAGTAACTTTGGAAATCCAAGTAATTGACCCTATTACATATACGGCTTCATTTACTGTAAAAGATGCAGAAGCATTGCCAATTTCAGCTTCAACTGTAGTACTTACCAACAATACTGCTGTAAGTACATCTCTAGTAACTGATGAAAATGGAGAAGTAGCATTTACATCTTTATCTACTGGTCTTTACTCCTATACAGTAAGCAAAAATGGTTATACTGATATTACAGGTTCAATAGAAATTGTAGACCAAGATATTACAACAGATATTTTGCTTATTGAAATAATAATAGGTACTCCTATTACTGGTGAAGAACTTATATATAATGGTAGTTTTGAAGAAGGAACTATTGGTTGGTTAACTTATGCAGAGCAAGTTACTTTAGCTGAATCTAATGATGTAGATACTAATAGTGGTGATAACAGTTTAAGAATCACTTCAACAATTGGGGCTAAGATTGATCAAATATATCCAACTTCGAACTATAGATTTAACCTTAAAGTGGGAACTACCTATCTACTCACCGGAAAAGTAAAGGCTATTAATATGAACTTTACTCCTCTTGTATTCCTTCTATTCCCTTCTGGTAATGGTAATTACCATGAAAAAGTGAAATATACAATTGACGACCCTACTTCTGATAATGCAATAAAAGCTATTCAAGATGAGTGGATAGATTTCAATTATGAGTTTACTGTACCTGAAGATTTCTATTTACAAGGAGACGAAAGTGTTCTATCTACCTTATATATTAAAGCAGGTAGTTTGATAGATAATACAACTATGTCTGAAATACTAATTGATGAGATTAGCTTAAAGGAAAATATTTCAGACCCTAATATTGAAATCACTTACGACAATTCTCCAATTTTTTATGGAGATACCAAAGAGTTAACAGCTAGCCATGCCGCAACATCAGATGTACTTACCTATCTTTGGGAAGCACCAGAAGGTATCACACTTTCGTCAACAAGTGATCCTGTAATTACTATTACTAGTACAGAAAATTTAGAAGAGGCAAAAGAATACGCTATTAATTTAACGGTCTTAAAAGAAGGTAATATTATAGGAGTAAGCACTGCTGTTATAACTGCAATTCCGGTAATTATCGCAAATGCAGGAGCAGATCAAGGAGTAATTAAAAACTCTCTAGTTACCTTAGACGGCTCTGGGTCTACCTCTACTGCAACATTAACTTGGACAGCACCAGAGGGTGTTACATTATCAGATATAAATGCGGTTAACCCTACATTTACTGCTCCAGAAGTTGATATAGCAACAGACTTTGTCTTCGAATTAAAAGCGGAATACAATAACAATGGTTTCCTTGATATTGATGAAGTAACAATTGTTGTTTATCCAGAATTAAATGCACATGCTGGAGATGATATTATTGCTTTCAAAAATACATTAATCACTTTAGATGCATCGGCTACTATACCTCAGAATGTAGTACTTGAATGGGTAGCGCCAGACGGAATTATTTTGTCGGATATAAATGCAGTTCACCCTACATTTACTACTCCTGATGTTGCTGAATTGACAGACTTTACATTTGTCTTAAAGGCAATGTTAAATGGTGTAAAGCAACAAGATGAAGTAGTTGTTACAGTTCTTCCAGAAGATGGACCTACAGCAAATGCAGGCGAGGATATTACAGGTTACGTTGGAGAGGAAATTACTTTAGATGCTTCTACTTCTTCGCCAGTCGAAGTAACATACGAATGGATTGCTCCAAATGGTATAGAATTATCGGATAACTTTAGTGCAACTCCAACATTTATACCTCCTTTCTCTAATGATGAAAAAACATATACATTTATTGTTCGTGTTTCTTTAAGTGGTGTTATGGATACTGATACGGTATCAGTAACTATTTTACCAAGAGAATTACCTACCGGTATTGAAGACCTTGAAAGTAATTTTGCAAAATGCTACCCTAACCCTACAACTGATAATGCTTACTTAGAACTTCAGAAAGAGGCGAAGGTAATTATTACAGATATTAATGGAAGAATGATGCAGTCCTTACACCTTTATCCTGGTAAGCACAAAATAGACATCTCTACGTACAATAGTGGTGTTTATATTATTCAAGTACTTACCCCAGAGAATAAAATGGCACTTAAGCTCATCAAAAAATAAGCCACTAACTTTATAAATTATATCAACACCTGTACAGAAAAGTGCAGGTGTTTTTTTATTTAAAAATGATGATTCATTAGTCTCAAAATCAAGTTTATTTTATACTGATACTGTATAGATAGAATTAAGAAAAAACAATTAAATTGCACTATCAAATTCTAAAATGATGAAGGGCGTTTCTTCGTTTTACTTCTGATAAAATAAAGTTGAAAAACAGATCATATCAATATAAAAACAGCTTTAAATACACTAAAAATGTGTGATTAAAGAATTTATACCCCTTATTACAATTAATAATTACTGATGTTTCACTAAATAAATACCTAACATTGTGTAATAATCAACAACAAGAAAGTTAATGTGTTTTTAGAAATGAAATGATGTTGATTGAATGTGAAATTTTATTAACTACATTCTTTACAAGTTATGTTTACGATAAAGTATAAAAAGCCTTTTTTTAAATTATCCCTATTGTGTTTTTTAGGCGCAGGACTCAGCAATGTTTCTGCACAAACTAATGCAACTATTGAATACACAGTACAAAGATATATCGGTGATGTATCTGAGTTAGATAGAGCAAAATATTTTAACCTTCACTCTAATAGCCAAAGTGAAGAACATACAGCCTTTTACAAAGAGTTTAATGTAAGTCCAAGTAGAGGTTTTTGGGGGGCATTTTCTTTTAATAAAATCTCTAAAAAGAATCCTGTTGGCGTTTATCCAACACCAAAAAATAGTAAAAATAAAAACGTTAGAGATGTTCAACACTATGTAGGAACAGAGCATCCAAAAAATGTTTTTAAAGATGGAATAGATCCTGAAGTTGTAGCTAACTGGTCTGCAGAATACTTTAAGAATTTCTCTAATAATGACCTTCGTCCACAATTCTTAGAACCAATGAATGAGCCTTTCGTTCATGCACATGATTTCTATGAAGGAAAATGGATTCCTGAAGATGAGGCTAGAATTAAAAAGCAAATGTCGGAGGTATTTAGTGCAATTGGTGCTAAAATACATGCCACACCAGAATTAGCCAACATGAAAGTAGTAGGTTATTCTGCTGCTTGGCCTTCTTTTGAAAGAAAAAATTTCCAAAACTGGGAAGAAAACATGAAACTATTCATGGATATTGCCGGTGAAAATATGGATGGTTTCTCTACTCACCTTTATGATGGCGTAAATGTTACAGGACAAGATAACAAACGTTCTGGAAGTAATTCGGAAGCTATTTTAGATTTAATTGAAGCATACAGTTACACTAAATGGGGTGTTGTAAAACCGCATGCTATTACAGAATATGGTGTTATTCCTAAAGGATTTGGCGAGGGATACTCTCCTGTAAGAGCCTCTCAAGCAGTAAGTGGAATAAACCACATGATCTTTAATTTATTGGATAGAGAAAATAACATGTATATCTCTATTCCATTTATTACAGGTAAGTCTAAATGGAACATGACTAAAAAGAACAATTACACTCCATACAAAGCAGCAATGATGATTCCTACAAACCTAGGAGAAGCAAAACCTGCCGGATGGGAATACAACGAAAAAGTATATTTCTATAAGCAATGGGCTAGTGTAAAAGGGAAAAGAGTTTATGTTGCAACAGATAACCCTGATGTTCAGATTCAAGGTTTTGTAGACGGTAATGTGCTTTATGTTGCTTTAAATAATTTAGATGATAAAGAGCAAGAGGTAAACCTTAACTTTAATGAGAAACTAAAAAAGCTAAAGAATATCAATAGTAAATCTGTTAAAACATATACTGATAAAAAAGCAGAATATACAGAAAAAACGTTTTCTAAAGCAATAAATTCTTTAGTATTAGAACCTTCAGAAACTGTTGTGCTAGCTTATGAGTTTTCTAAAGAAATTAAATTCGATAACACAATACACGAAACAAAGTATTATTCCACAAAAGTAGTACAGGAAATTAAAGCAAATACGAGTATTGACTATACTTTCGATAGTATTAAAACAGGTAAAGGAGAAGCAACCTTAATGTTAGGTATTGCTAGAGCTCATGGTAAATCTTTAAAGCCTGTTGTTACATTAAATGGTAAAGAATTAACTGTACCTACAAACTGGAAAGGTTACGATCAAAAGAATAGAAAAGCCTTTTTTGGAACAATAGAAATTGTAATAGACCCTTCTTCACTTAAAGAAAATAATACTGTTTCTGTAACTTTTCCGGATGCCGGCGGACATGTTAGTTCACTTATCTTAGAATTGAAAAATTACGAACAAGGCGAAGTATCAAAATAAACCTATGTTGGAAACTCATAGTATTTTAATGCGGATAGGCGTTTATTTAATACTATTTGTTTCCCGCTATCAACACTAGTTAAGGGGGGTATTTTTGTAAATAAAGGGTGTATTCTACATCTATAAATTGTTTCCATAAATATTCTCCCACTTTTAATAGCAAAACAGCAAACTTTGCTAAGCAAAATAACAAACTCCATAGAAATCAAACTATATATGAAATCATTATTAATTGGCCTTACCATTTTACTTTTTGGGTTTAATACCTTCGGCCAGCAATTAAATACAGAAACAAAAGAAAAAAAACAAGAACGTATGGAATGGTGGCAAGATGCCCGTTTCGGTATGTTTATCCACTGGGGACTTTACGCACTACCTGCTCGCCACGAATGGGTAATGAGTAATGAAAAAATGTCTAGAGAGAAATACGAAAAGTATGCAGAGTATTTTAACCCAGATTTATACAATCCTACAGAATGGGCAAAAATGGCAAAAAATGCAGGTATGAAATACGTTGTATTTACTGCTAAACATCACGATGGTTTTTGTATGTATGATAGTAAATTTACTGATTATAAAGTAACCAACTCTCCTATAGGTAAAGACGTTATGCGCGAATTAGTTGATGCTTTTAGAGCAGAAGGTATTCGTATTGGTTTATACTACTCATTAATTGATTGGCACCACCAAGACTTTACTGTAAAAGACCCTATCCACCCGTTAAGAAATAATAAAGAAGAAATTAAGAAAGATAAGAAGCGTGATAAAACAAAATACCAAGCTTACTTAAAAAATCAACTTACAGAAATCTTATCTAACTACGGGCAAATAGATGTTTTGTTTACTGATTTCTCTTATGCTCAAAAAGAAAATGGTAAAGGAAAAGAATACTGGGATTCTGAAAATGTTTATAAGCTAATCAGAAAATTACAACCTCAAATTATCATAAATGATAGATTGGATTTAAAAGAAGAAAAAGGTTGGGATTTCTTATCGCCAGAACAATTTATGCCTAAAGAATGGGTGACTTACAAAGGTGAAAAAACACCTTGGGAAACTTGCCAAACGTTCTCTGGATCTTGGGGTTACCACAGAGATGAGTATACTTGGAAATCTCCTCATCAAACCATTGTAATGTTAATAGAAACAGTAAGTAAAGGTGGTAATCTTATTCTTAATGTTGGCCCAACAGGACGTGGTGTGATACAAAAAGAAGCAGAAGATAGATTAGCCCAAACGGGTGAATGGATGAAGTTCCATAGCCGTTCTATTTATAATTGTACAGCTGCCCCAGAAGGAATAGAAACACCAGACAATTGCCTTTTAACGTACAACCCTGAAACAAATAGACTTTATGTTCATGTTTTAGAATGGCCGTTTAAAACAATTTATTTACCTGGTTTAAAAGATAAAATTGAATATGCTCAGTTACTAAACGATGCCTCAGAATTAAAACTTAAGTACACAAAAGGTGCTTGGTTAGACGATGCAACAGAAGGTGATACTGGTATTAAAATTCAACTACCTGTGCAAAAACCAGATGTTGAAGTACCTGTAATTGAGATTTTCTTGAAAGATAAAATCTAGAATTCTTTACCTGATAGAAATAGTTAAACTTCATAATATTTGAAAACCGACTACTTATAACATTACAAATAGGTCCTATACTTTTTTATAGGATCTATTTTTATATCATTTATTTTTAAACCGATCATGATAATGAAACAGAAAATTACACACCTCCTATCGTTCTTTTTACTAGTAATTTCCACAGTTACTTATGCACATAACTTTAAGAAAAACGATAAAATAGTCTTTATAGGTAATAGTATTACTCATGCAGGTTCTTACCATAATGTATTAAGAACATTTTTAGCAACAAGATACCAAAAAGACATTACGGTACTCAATAAAGGAATAAGTGGTGATGTTACCGACCAAGTGTTGGCAAGGTTAGAAGTTGATATTTTAATTGAAAAGCCAACCGTTGCTTTTGTAATGTTAGGCATGAATGACGTACAACGTAATACCTATACTGATACACCAACAGCATGGCAACTTAAACAACAACAAGACGCATTAGCCAGATATAAAAAGCAAACAGAAAAGCTGGTAAACCTACTTCTTGATCAAAAAATTGAAGTTATTTTATTTACACCAACAATCTTTGATGAAAGTCCAAGTATACAAAAAGCCAACAATAAAGGAGTAAACGCTGCATTAGGTAAGTGCAGAGACCATGTAAAAAGTATGGCATCAAAATACACGCTTGAAGTTGTAGACTTTTACAGCATAATGAGTGAAGTTAATACGGATCAACAAGCAAAAGCTCCTGATTTTACTATTGTTGGAGCAGACAGAATTCATCCTGGAGCAACTGGGCATTTCGTTATGGGGTATCAATTGGTAAATACAATCACAAAAGACAATAGAGAAGTAGCTAACTTAACCATCAATGCTAAAAAAGAAAAAGTAACTGCAAATTTAAACTGTTCTATAAAAAATCTTACCGCATCGAACAAAAGTGTAGCTTTTCAACTAGAAGAGAACTCGTTACCATTTCCTATCAAATATTTTGATCAGAAAGGAGTAGCATTAGTCCCTTTTAAAGAAAATTTAAACCAAGAAACGCTTAGAATTGAAGGTTTGAAAAAAGGAGAATACACCTTAAAAATTGATAACCAAGAAATAGGGATTTTTACAAATGATGCCTTTGCAAATGGTATTCAATTAGCAGAATTAGCAACTCCCCAATTACGTCAAGCAGAAAAAATAGGTCAGTTATCTAAGGAGATTATGCGTCTTCAAAACAAAATAAGAGACTTGAGAATGGTAGATTATACTATCTTCAAAATATATGATTCTAAAATGACTATTGAAGAAAGAAAGGCATTGGCTACAAAGAAATTAGAAGAGTACAATGATATGTCTATCTCATGGCATAAATACTTTACAAAGCTACTTAAAGAATATGTGAAAAATATTGATAATGAAGGTACTATGAAAACAGATATTCAAAATATCCGTCAATTAGTTTTCAAAGTAGCTAAGCCAATTCCCCATAATTATTCTATTGGGAAAGTGATGGTTCAATAAATTATTGATTGAAAAAATGAGTTTAAAATACCTCTTTTTCCTTTGTTTAATTGGTTATTCAACAACGGAAATAAAAGCACAAAACACACCACCAGAAATACACTCATTGGCAATTGTAGAAGCAACTCAAGGAGAACAAGGTGTTATTCAAAAATTAGTAAAAGGATTTGCAATAGATAAAGAAGACAAAATGCTTCCTACCTATTCGTTCAAATTAATTTCTGGGAAAGCAACACTTACCCCGTTAAAAGGTATGCTGTTTTACAAATTAACGATGGTGAAACTGTTGCAATAGAAATGACTGTAACAGACAGTAAAGGTGCATTTGCTAAGGATACCATTTCTTATACCGCCATTAATGTTGATCCTAAAATGTTATACCTTAACGAGAAAATGTGGTACAACTCTACGGATAGCTACTTTAAGGGGCATAAAGCATTTGATTTTCAGAAGAGAGATCCTCAATTACCAAATGTACTTTTAATTGGCAATTCTATTTCTATTGGCTACACTCCTTTTGTTAGAAAAGCATTAGCCGGAAAATGTAACGTGTACAGAATACCTACTAATGGAGGCGATACTAAAAAATGTTTAGCTGAATTTAATAAATGGATTGGTGATAACAATTGGGATATTATTCATTTCAACTTCGGCCTGCACGACCTTAAAAGGTTAATAGACAATAAATTAAACAGCAAAGGTGATCATGTAAACTCTCCTAAAGAATACAAGAAAAACCTAGAAGAAATTGTATCACTTTTAAAACAAAAAACAAACGCTAAACTAATTTGGGCAAGCACATCTGTTGTTCCAGAAAATGCCGCAGGTAGAATTAAAGGAGAAGAAATTGAGTACAATAAAATTGCCGAAAAGATTATGGTAAAACACCACATCCCTATCGACGATCAATTTACGCTTACCGTTAATTTCCCAGAAGATCAACTTCCTGAAAATGTTCACTTTAAAGCTTCAGGTGTCAAAAGACAGGGCGAACAAGCTGCAGCTATTATTTTAAAAATTTTGGAAGGTGGTTTGTAGAAAGTGATTATTATAAAGGAGAGTTTACTAACAATAAGGTTAGCAAACTCTCCTAAAATAAAAAAGGATACCTAAAATAAGTACCCCTTTCTTCCATTCAATATTTAATTATACCTCAAAACCCATTACCGTAATATCGTCTCGTTGTTCTGCATTTCCTTGGTGAATCTTTAAAATATCTTGTAGCATTTGGTACTGACTGTCTAATGAATATTTTACTGTTTGTTCTAAAATTTTCTCGAACTTAATTGTGCCAAATTTCTTTCTCGATTCATCACATTGATCTACATAACCGTCTGTAGTTAAGTAGAATCTATCTCCTCTTTTTAAAGAGAATTTTTGTACAGAAAATTGTTTCTTCTTCTTTCTTCTTAGGCCTCCAATAGAAATTCTATCTCCCGTAATCCTTTGTATTTTACCTTTGGGGGCTTTAAAAATATACATTACACTTTTTGCTGATGAAAATAATAAATCATATTCTGTAGGGCTTGTCTGCTCAATACAAACAATAGACAAATCCATTCCATCTCTATTCTTTGATTCATCCTGACGTAGTGCTTCTCTAATACCCTCGTCTAGTTTTTCTAGTATTTTTATGGGATTGCTTTCCCCATTTTCGTTCACTATTTTATTAAGTAAAGCCATTCCAACCATAGACATAAATGCACCAGGTACACCATGCCCAGTACAATCTACAGAGGCTACAAATGTTTTTCCATCTTTATTTCGAGTACTTACCCAATAAAAATCTCCAGATACAATGTCTTTTGGTTTAAACAATACAAAGTGATTGGCAAAAATACTCTCGAAAGAATCATCAAGTGGTAAGATGGCCTGTTGCATTGTTTTTGCGTAACGAATACTATCTGTAATGTGCTTGTTCTTTAAAGATATCTCACTATTTGCACCTTGCAATTGTCCAACTAGACTAGAAATTTCTTCGTTCTTATCTTTTAGATTTCTATTCTGATCCGAAATTAAATTATTAGTTTCTGCAAGGTGATCACGTTGCATTTCTAACTCTTCTGCTTGCTGCTGTACCTCTTCGTTTATCGTTAGTAAATCATTATTTTTATCGGCCAATTCAAAGGTACGTTCTTGCACCGTTTCTTCTAAAACTCTTTGTGCTTCTTTATATGCTCTAACTCTCCATTTGTAACCACCAAGAATGGATACAAGTAACACTATAAAAATAAGCGTTCTAAACCACCAAGTCTGCCAATAAGGTGGTTGGATTGTTATTAAAAGGTTTCGACCATCTTCATTCCAAACACCATCATTATTAGTTCCTTTTACCATAAAAATATAGTCTCCCGGATCTAAATTAGTATATACTGCTTCTCTTTTACTGTTTACATGATTCCATTCCTTATCAAACCCTTCCATTTTGTAGGCATACGTATTATTGTCTGATGAGATCATATTTAAAGCCACAAAGTCAAACGTTAGTACATTCTGATCGTACAAAAGCGTTATAGATTCTGTATTAATAATACTCTGTACTAAAACGCTATTTTCTTCTGATGATGGAAAGATTTCTTTATTAAAAAGAGAAAAATTTGTTAGAAAAACATTTGGCTTAAATGGGTTGACATTTATATCTGATGTAAAAAAAGCATTTGCCCCATTTCTACCACCAAAAATTAATTTCCCTTCAGCAGTTTTACAATATGCCATCGGAATAAATTCATTGCCTTGTAACCCATCATCCTTACTGTAATGTGTAAAGATTTTTTTCTCTTTATTAAACTTAGACAAGCCCATATTAGAGCTTATCCATAAATAGTCTTCTTCGTCTTCAATAATACCATTTATTGCATTATTACTAAGTCCATTTTCCTCAGTATATTTTGTCATAAAATCCTTTTTATAAGATTCTATTTCCTTGTCTAAATACTTGGCATCAATCTTATTTAAACCTCCAGCAGTACCAATCCAAATAGTGTTATTTCTATCTTCAACAATAGAATATACCCAGTTATGTGCTAGTGAGTTTTGATCTTTATCATTATGGTTAAAACTAATAAAAGTATCTGTATCTGGGTAATAAATACTTACTCCTCCATATGTTCCAATCCATAACCACCCTCTACTATCTTCCATTATATTGAGTACCCAATTACTTGCTAAGGTTTCTTGTCCTTTAGCTTCTTCTCTTTTATAGACCTCAAATGTTTCACTGTATTTATCAAATTTGGCAATACCACCTCCATTTGTTGCAATCCATAACTGGTTATTAGAATCTTCAAAAATATCTCTTACATCATCATTTGGTAAAGAGTAATCAGAATGTGGATCATTTTTAAAGGTCTTAAATGTTTTTGTTTCTCTATCTAATAAAGAAAGTCCACCTAAATAAGAACCCACCCAAATATCGTTATCACTATCTTCAAAAATAGAAAATACAGACCACGATTGTAACTTCTCTTTATTACCTTTCTGAGGGGTAAAATGCTCGTAAACATCATTATCTATATTATAATATGTAACACCACCTCCACTTGTACCAAACCATAAGTTTTCTTCGTGATCTTCCATTATCGTCTGAACCATATCATTATTTAAACTATTCGTTTTCATTGGTTCACGCTTAAAAGTCTCGAATTTTTTAAAGTTAGGTTCAGCATAATCAATACCTCTTCCCCATACACCGCACCATAAAATATTTTGTTGATCGTAGTATAAAGAAAGGACCGCATTATCACTTAAACTATTGCTATTGAGATCATCGCTTTTATAAACTTTTTGTACTCTATTTTTATATTTTGGAATAAAATGAAGCCCGTCAGAAGTCCCTAACCATAGGTTTTTTTCTTCGTCTACAGCCATATCTTTTACCGTAGGGTGGTACAAACCTTTATTAATTCCTTTTAAGTAATTAATATTATTTGTTTTTGATTCGAAGGCTAGAATACCACTATTTAATGTAGAAGCAATAACACCTTTGTCTGCAGTTTCTACAAAACTAGTAATGTAGCTTCCTGTATTATTTCTAAATCTAGTTGATGCCAAAGAGATCTTATTATGTTTAAAAGACTTCTTTCTAGGGTTAAAAATAGTATATGATAAGTCTTTATGTCCAATCCATATATTGTTATTTTGATCTTCGAATAACGCAGTTATATGTACAAAATTAAAATTTCCCTCCTTTTGTTCTTTAAAGTAATGTTTGATTTGGTTTCCGTCTAAATTGAAAACATATAAACCTGCTCCAGATGTACCCACCCAGATATTCTTATTCTTATCTTCGATGATTGAAGTAATTTCAAATTCAAAGTTATTATCTTCAAAAGGAGAACGTTTTAATAAACGGTCAAAACTTTCACCATCTTTACCTATTTTATGAATATTGGTAATTGTACCTACCCATAAATGTTGTCTTGAGTCTTCAAAAATTACATTAATATCATTACTTGATAAAGTAGATACATCCGTCTCTGCATTTTTAAATACTTTCATTTCATAGCCATCATAACGGTTTAAACCATTTTGTGTTGCTATCCATAAAAAACCTTTGGTATCTCTAAAAATATCTTTTGCAATTTTATTAGATAACCCCGCACTTTCTGGTATGTGCTTAAAAGATTTGTGCTGCCCAATTACTCTTATGCTAAGAAGTATGGCCATTAGTAATATACTGTTCTGTAGTAGTTTCATATTGAATGGAATTGACTTTAAAGTAGTTATGCTATCTTCTATTAAAAAGATACTTGTATAGGTAAAAGAAAGAGGAGAAAGAAACCTCTTAAAAAGAGGCCTCTTTACAAATACACTTGTAAAAGTGATTATCTAAATTTATTGAAATGAAATGAATACATTATACTCTGTCTGCTCATCTAATGATGAAAGTATTTGTTTTCCTTGCTTGCTAGTTCCGTCCTTCTTTTTGATATAAGTAGTTATTATAACTGCAGATTGCTCTACATATACTTTAGATTCTGTATCTTCGTTTACCTCTAAACTGCCATTTGCTGTTTCTATAATTGCATAATAATTTTCTGCATCTGTTGTAACTGATGCATCGAAAGTAATATTTAATATTGCCTGTTTTAATAAACATTCAATTGTTATAGCAGTTTCTTTTTCACTTTCAATTGTAAACATTTCTTCACCATAATAATAAGGAGAAGTGAATGTTACTGGAGTCATTGCAGAGGCACTATAACAACTAGCCGTGTAATTCCCAATGCCTAAAGTAATCGTTTCTGGAACATCAGAAAGCTTATCAAATGTATAGATTATCTCTCCGGCTGCATTACTAATTGTTAAACCATAGTTACTCATATCTACTAGAGCTCTTTGATTAGAATAAAACGCAATACGTAATTCTCCTTGCTGATTATTTGGCAGTAGTTGAGTGTGTTCTGTAGTACACCCTACTATAAAAATTAGAAGTATAAATGATAGTATATTTTTCATGATCAATTATTTTAAAACTGAAACTTTCTTTGCTGTATTTTGTAAACCGTAAGGACCTGTAATAATATCAGTACCCCATTGTGTCACTTTACTTCCATCCCATTCTTCTACTAGGTCTAAGTATTCCACTCCTCCAGAGTTTCCTTTCCAAGACCATGCTAACCAGCCAATTTCTAGGCGTTCACATTCAGATAAAATATGTTCGAATGGAATGTCTACAGCTGGGTCTCCATGTTTAAATCCAAACTCACCAACAACTAAAGGAAGCTTTAATTCTACTGCTTTTTCTAATGCTGCTGTAATGCTTTGTTCCGTTCTAAAACTTTGGTACATATGTACAGAAAAAAGAATATTTTTTAATGGGTCGCTATCAATAATATTCTGTCCATAATCAAAAACATGCTGAATGTCTTGCCCCCAACCACTTGCATCAATTACTAAAGTATGCATTATACCTGCATTCCTTAAATTTGTAACTGCTTCTGTGTATGTATCTCTATATACTGCATCTTTACCACTCCATTCGTTCGCTATATTTATTAGTAAAATACTTTCGAACTCCTTCATTACACTTAAAATATCTGGACGGGTATAATAAGCTACAATTGCATCTATCTGCTCTTTATTTTCGCCACCTGTTGCATCGTGCATTTCTATCATTGGTACCATGCCGTTAGCAATACACGTGTTAATCATTTTTCTTAAACGAACTGTTTCTTCTTCATTTTCCCAATTAGAAGCATTGTAGTCTGTTTGCCATACCAAACGTACCATGTTAGAAGAATTTGCATTGATTGCACTTAATGCATTTAATGCTAAATCTCTTCCTCCGTTATCAAACCAAAAATGAGCATTATTTACTCCTCTAGCTACGAACTCCATTCCATTTGGATCATACAATTTTCCATTTTTTGTAAAAAAGCCAATAGATGTATTGTAATCAGGTCTTGCCTCTCCTTCAACTGGAGTAATTACGATATCTTTATTTCCGCCATCTAATACACTTTCATCTACTGAAATTATGACTTTTCCTGTTCCTTCTTCAATGGCAATAGTCACTTTGTAGAGTGTTGTAGGTTGTATATCAGAAATTACTGATTCAACTGTTTGGCCATTATCACCAATTGTTGCAACAATAGTAAGATTACCTGTTGCTCTATAATAACCTGCTCTTGTTTCGTCTTTTTCGAAAGTTAGTTCTCCAAAATCAGAAGTTACATTTGTTGAATAAGTTGTGTATTGATTTTTAATTACATCAGAATAAGCTACTGTAACTTTAGTATTTTGCAATGTACAATCTAACATTTCTGCAGTAAGTGCATCCGTAGAAATAGAATAACTTTCTGATACACCACCATATTGAGGAGTGTCAAAACCTGTTAAAGATGCCGAAGTACTTTTAGCTACTGTTGTATACACCCCTGTAGCTAATTCTATTTCTTCTGGAATAGCTGAAATTGATGCATACGATACAGCTACTTTTCCATCACTGTCTAAAATATCAACGGTAACATCTTCTTCTAATGTTCTTCCGTTTGCCACTTCTGTTACCTCTTTATTAATTGTAACATTTAGTGATAATTTTCCATTTGTAGCAGTTGGTATATTCGGCGTTTCATTTGACGAACAACCTAATACTCCTAAAAATAGAAGTAGAATGCTTATTATATTCATAGTCTTCATATTCTGAATTGTTTTTTAAAAAATTTGGAAGTTACGCTCAAGGCGTAAAAAATTATTTGTAGTTATTGCTTTTTGTTATTTGCAATCCTTTGATTTCTAAAGGACTACTGTTTTTATTCTTAATCTTTATGGATAGATTAGATGTAAAGGTTGTATCAAATGATAGTGCTCCTATATCTATTTCTCCCCAAGTTTGTTCTTTTGCTTCTTGCTCTCTAGGAACACGATCTGGCGTTGGGTATTCTTCTGTTATAAACGCCTTTTTTATAACTTTAGAAAGCTGTTTATTATTGCAGGTTACCTCTATTTCAGTTCCAATAATTGATGCATCTCCTGTATAAAATAGTTTCATAGAATACTCTCCTTTTGAAATTATTTCTATTGGCCATGTTATTTGTGCATTTCCTGTACTTACAAACCAATCGTGCGCCCATCCATTTAGATTTGCCTTGTATCTAATCTTACCTGTTCCAACTCCTTCGTGTGCAGCTAATTGAGTTCTCGGACTTTCATTATATCCAATCGGTATTCTTAAATCTGCAAAGCCTGCAGAAGTCACATCTTCGTACCATGCATTAAAAGAAAGTTGCATTTCTTTAGCTACTTCAGGAAAGATATTTTTAATATTTTCTTTTTCCGAAGGATCTATAGATAGATTATATAAACCTGTAACGCCATTCTCTATAGTATATCTATACTCATTATTTCTTACTGCACCTCTATCTTTAGTGATTTCAAAACCTGCCATGTGTGTGTATAGGTTTCTAGCTTCAATTTTATCTTCCTTATTTAAAATATAGTTAGACAAATCTACTCCATCAAAATGCTTTGTATCATGTTGAACACCCAGCATAGCTAACAAAGTTGGCATCACGTCTATATGTGCAGTGAGTGCATCTTTTTTACTTACAGGAACATGTCCTTTCCATTGTAAAGCCATTGGCACTAAAGAGCCTCCCTCATGAACAGATGTTTTTCCACCTTTCCAAACACCGTTAAATCTAGCTCCTTGAGGTCCATTATCAGACATGAATAATACAATTGTATTTTCTTCAATTTTTAATAATTTAAGGTGATCTAAAATTCGTCCTAAATTATCATCAATATTTTTGCACATACCGTAGATTGTTGCAATCTTTTTATTCTGCTTTTCTCCGTATCCATAATCAATATCTTTAAACTGATTATAGTATTTATCAGGAACTTGATAAGGTGTATGAGGAGCATTAAAAGGAACGAATGCAAAAAATGGTTTGTCTTTATGTTGATCTATAAATGATAATGTTGCATCTGTTAAAACATCAGTAATATAACCCTCTGTTCTAATCTGGCGCCCATTATACTCTAATTCTGCATCAAAATAATTTGATAAATGTCCTGCTGTAAATCCTAAAAAAGTATCGAACCCTTGTCCCTGTGGATTTTCTGGATAATGTGCACCATTGTGCCATTTACCAAATGCTCCAGTAGCATAGCCATTTTCTTTTAAAACTTCTGCTATTGTCACTTCTTCAGAACGCATATTTTCTCGTCCTCCTGTAACCCAAGATACTCCCGTTCTTAAATGGTATCTTCCTGTTAATAAGCTTGCTCGTGTTGGTGCACAAACCGGACTCACATAGAAGCGTTCTAATAGAGTTCCATTGTTTGCCATTTTATCAAAATGAGGTGTTTTAAGTGCTTTATTCCCATTGTAAGAGAAGTCTCCCCAACCCTGATCATCCGTTAAAATAAGAATTACATTAGGTTGTTTGTTTGTTTGTTCTTGTACTACTTTTGTAGCACAAGAACTAAACAACACTGCACAAAAATACACAACAAAATATATCTTATTCATTTGTATCAATAGTTTGAGAATATGCTTTAAATGGAATCCCTTCTATCTTTTTAGCATATCTATTTATTACTTCTATTGTTGTTTTATCTGTAGCGTAGATACCGTACCAACCTTGTGGTTCGTGAGGTGGGTCTCCTATCAAATCATCTCCTTTTTGCCAAAATCCTTTTGGTGTTGTCGGTCTTCCTTCTCCAGAATATGCCCAGAAGTTTACGCCTTGAATTGCGTAGCCTTCTTTTGCTAATTCTACTATTTCATTAAAAACAAACCCATAATATAAATCTCTCCAAGAAGTTGGTGCAGTTGGTTGGTAGCTGTCTTGATCTCTTGCTATACCAAATTCTTCTAATACGGCAGGCTTACCTAATTTCTGTGCATCTTTAAGATGTTTAGTAAGGTATTCTGTCACTTTTTCTTTTGTACTATTAATTGTTTCTTCTGGATTAGAAGGTTTATACCAACCCCAATTCTGCGCCCAAATATGTATTGTAACATAATCAATCTCTTTTATATCGTTATCTTCTAAAAGTGATATTCCTGCGTCTTTACCTGGAGAGTCACCTTCAGAACCTATTGATACTAAATGGTTCGAATCCATAGATTTTATTAAAGTAGCGGTATTCTTTACCCAAGTTCTATACGCATGTACCTGATTGTACCCTCTAGGCTCGTTACTTAACTGCCATGACATTATTGTAGGATCTTCTGTATATTTTAATCCATTGACTGAGTTTGTACGTCCAATTAAAAAACGAAGGTGTTTATTAAACATCTCTACCGCTTCTTGATTTGAGTAAAAAGTCTTTGCATAGTTTGTAAATTTATTCCAATCATTACTCACTTGTGGGTATGGAACTTCGCCTTTCCCTGTCCACACTAAGTACTGCGGCATACCTCCAGACCAGGTCCAAAAGTTATTGAGTACCATCACGGCTTTCATGTTTCTTTTCTTCATTTCGTTCATAAAGAAATCTAACCCTTCTAACACTTCTTGGTTATAGTTTCCAGGGGCAGTTTGCATTGTTGGCTGTACCTGAAATTTTTGTGTACTATCCCCTTCACTAGATGCTAGTACTCTTAAATTGGTTACGCCCATTGCTTGTAATTGATCCAGCTCTTTTATAAGACGTGTGCGATTTCCTAAAACTTTCATTCCTAAATTCATACCGTACCAATAATTGGCACCCATAAAATAATAAGGCTGATTGTCTAACATCAATTTCCCATTTTCTACTTTTACAAACGAAGGGATTGATGAATTTTCTGCCGTATTCTTTGCACAGGAATACAACAGTACACAAAGTAATAAAGTAATAATTCTAGATAGTTTCATGTTGTTTATATTGATCTTGTACCATTAGTTTTTCTATTCTCTTTATGCCCTCAATACACGCTCTTCCATTATGATAAGGAGCTTTCCAAGGACCGACTTTATCTTCTTCTAAATTAGGTTGGTTGTTTTCGTCTACTCTCCACCACCATTCTCCAAACTCGTGATTTACGATATTTATAAGTGCATAATTCCAAAGAATTTTAGCAGTATCTATATACTTTTCTTCAAAAGTATTTTCGTAGGCATTAATAAACCCTACCATAGCCTCTACCTGTGGCCACCAATGTCTGTCTGTATCAATTACTCCACCTGAATTTCCTTCATTAATAATTGCTCCATCACTTGCAATTCCTTCTGCAATCGTTACATCAGCAATTTTTACGGCAGCATCTTTTACTTGCTCTAATAATTCTAGGTCTCCTAGATGGGTGGCTGCTTCTTGCAATAACCAAGCACCTTCTATATCATGACCGTAGCTAATTTCGTCTGATTTTAGTTTCCAGTTTTCGTCAAAAAATAATTTGAAATGATAAGTAGCTGGATTTACTATTTTATTAAGAAAAAGTTCGATCAAATTTCTTAATTGTTTTCCTACTTTTTCATTTTTAGTGACCTCATATAAGGTTGTATAAGCTTCTAATACGTGTAAATGCGTATTGTTTGTCTTTTTTTCATTCATATCCTTCGCACTCAAACGAAGATCATCTAGTAAAAACCATTCTCTTGAGTAAGCTTCAAAGTAACCATTATTTACCTCATCAAAAGCAAATTCTTCAATTTTATCAAAGATACCTAAGGCCAATTCTTTAGCCTCTAAAGTATTGGCTGCTTTGGCATATTCTGCAAATGCATAAATAACAAAAGAGTTAGCATAGACCTGTTTTTTATCATCTACAACATTCCCTTTATAATCTACCATCCAGTACACTCCACCATGCTCATCGTCTAAAAAATGCTTTCTAATATAATCGTATGTATAATCAGCAACCTTTAAATATTTCTCGTCTTTTAAAAGGTTATAGGCCGATGCAAAAGTCCATAATATTCTAGCATGCATTATAGCTCCTTTATCGGCTTCTGCATTAATAATATTATTGTAACTGATCTGCCCGTAAAATCCACCATTTTTGGTGTCAATAGTTTTCTCCATCCAATAGTTTAAAATACCGTTGATGAGTTCACTTTGAAGAGATAATTTTAAAAGTTCTGTACTGGTAGTCATAATTATACTGTTTGCTGATTAAAAAAAATCGATGAAAGTGGATAAAAGAATACTGTGATTTATTAAGCACCTATTCGCAATTGACTATCAAAAATTACTCAATATTGAGTAGGTGCTTTTTATAAATTAAACGGTCTGAATGTTAGGGATAGTTATATCTAATTCCTCAAGTATTTTTTCATTTTTATTTACCATTTCATGAATAGTTTGCACAGATTTAACGGAGCTTAATCCATCTTCTGGCGTGTTAATACAATACGCCACTAACCTTTCTATGGTAGATGTAGCCACGTGCATTCTTGTATCAGATGATGCGTAATATATTTTTACGGTACCGTCTTCGTCTGCAATCCAACCATTTGCAAAAGCAACATTAGAAACATCTCCAACTCTCTCACTACCATGAGGAGCAATAAAATGTCCGCCTGGCTGTGCTATTACCTTTGTTGGATCTTCTAAAGAAGTCATGAACATGTACAAAACATAGCGTAAACCTGCTGCTGTATTTCTTACTCCATGTGCTAAATGCAACCACCCTTTAGATGTTTTGATTGGAGCTGGTCCTTGCCCATTTTTTACTTCTTTAATTGTATGGTAAATTTTAGGCTCTATAACTGTTTCCTCTTTTACTTCTGCCTTTTCCATAGAATCAGAAAGTCCCCATGCTATACCTCCACCGTTTCCGGTATCTATAAAACCATCTTGAGGTCTTGTATATAGTGCGTATTTCCCATTTACAAATTCAGGATGTAAAACTACGTTTCTTTGTTGTCCAGAATAAGAGATTAAATCAGGTAAACGTTCAAAATTCACAAGGTCTTTTGTACGCACTATTCCAGCAGCTGCAACGGCAGAAGAAGTATCTCCAGCAGCAGCATTTGGGTCTTTTCTTTCAGAGCAAAAAATACCATAAATCCACCCATCTTCATGAAGCGTTAAACGCATATCGTATACGTTTGTATCTTCTTCTTCAGTTTGTGGAAGTACAACTGGTTTATCCCAAAATCTAAAATTATCTATACCATTTTCAGATTCAGCTACAGCAAAAAATGATTTTCTATCGACCCCTTCTACTCTAACCATAAGCACATACTTTCCATTAAAACGGATTGCACCAGAATTAAATGCAGCGTTCATTCCAATACGCTCCTGCAAAAGAGGATTGGAATCTTGATTTAAATCATACCTCCAATAAAGTGGTGTATGTGCTGCTGTTAAAATTGGATTTTCGTATCTAGTATATATTCCATTGTACTCATCAGTAGGTGTATTCGACTTTGATAGAAGTGCCTCCTGTTTCGTAATTAACGTACTTAATTGCTCTTTGAAGTTCATATTTTCTGTAATTATATTTTTAAAATTTGATGCTCTAATTGGTCTCAAATTGTTTCTTTATACTTCTTCTACAACCTCTTCCATAAATACTTTAGGTACTGGGGTTGTATCTTCTGGAAGTTTATCGTACCAATTCTTTTTAAGAATTAATGTTGTAATTACTAACACTGCAGCAGATGATACGATACCCATTTCTTCTTTTATTACGATATAAAGCGGAAGAATAGATAAAGTGGCTTGCCATATAATCCCTACCACTACATTAAACATATCTTTCCCGAAATCTTTATTGGGAACAAAGTTAGGATCGTCTAACATTACCTTTCTTTTTATTGGGCCCCAGAAACCCCAAGGTCTGACGTTTTTATAAAATTGTTTTAATGTTTTTTCTTCTGTTGGAGGTGTTAATAATGTACCTAAAATTGCCCCTGTTAAGGATACTGCAAATAGAATTGGGAAGTAATACAACTCTAGTGTTTCCTTAAAAACTAAAGGGAAAATCATAGATGCGGCAATACCTGCTGACATTCCAAAGAAGAACCCGTGTCCGTTAAACCTCCACCAATGCCATTTTAGGAAATTGGCAGCTATATACCCTCCGTAAAGTGCAGACACTATCCATTGTAATACAGAATTAATATCTTGAACATACATACCTATTATGGTAGATATTACCACTACGGAAGCTGAAATAATATAACTTGCACGCATTTGTAATTTTCCTGATGCATTTGGATTGATATATCTTAGATAAATATCATTTACTAAATAAGCTGGTGCTGCGTTTACTGTTGAAGCAAATGTAGACATGAATGCAGCAAGTAAACCCGCCAATAATAAGCCCATTAAACCCGAAGGAACAAACTCTTTGATGGCCATTGGTAAGATATTTTCAAAATCGAAATTTCCTCCTGCCATATTAATATCACCACTAAAATAGACTACTGCTAATATGGTAAAACCTCCAATCATTAAATATCTCGGTAAAAACATTACTGCAGATACAAAACCACTCATTTTTGCCGCTTCTTTTGGAGATTTTGTAGAGAGTATTTTTTGCATATCAAAGTTTGGTGCCGGACCAGCCATTGATGCAAAGAAACCTTTAAACAACATCATCATAAAAAATATAGAAAACGGAGAAAAACTATCGTCTGTAATTTTATTGTTTACTGATGGAATATAAGACGACCAATTAATATCAATGTTATAGCCAAAAAATGGAGAATCCCAACCACTTGGCACCATTGCCATTAGTGTTTCAGCATCTACCCTAAACATAGCAATACCTGCAATTACTAATGCTGAAACTGTCATAATAGCAAATTGTATCACATCAGTCCAAACAATAGATAACATTCCACCCATTACCACATAAAAAGTAGCAATTGTAGTAAATAATATCCCATAAGCGTAAGGCACTTGTTCTGCTGTTAACTCGAAAGGAACGTACTCGCTTACTACAGTCCAAGGAATAAAGATTTCTATAAATTTACCTATTCCAATAAAGCCATAAGACAAGAAACCAAGACAGCTTAGTAGGGCAAAAAACACAACTACCATGTGTGATAGTTTTCCGCCAGTACCATCACCAAAACGTGTTCTAATCCATTCTGCTCCTGTTAATACATTAGATCTACGAAGCCAGATAGATAAATAAATCATTAAAAATATCTGATTAAATGCTGGCCATAACCATGGAATCCAAACACTTTTTAAACCATATACAAAACATAAATAAACCATCCACATTGTTCCAGATATATCAAACATTCCTGATGCATTTGATAACCCTAACATATACCACGGTAATGTGTTACCGCCCAAGAAGTACGACTCCATATTTTTAGAAGCCTGCTTCTTTAGATATATCCCTATCACTACCGTAGACACTAAATAGAGCCCAATAATGAGTAAGTCTAAAAATTCTAGTTGCATAATTTTGTTTGTTGTTAGTTTAGTTTTAATTCTTTCAAATCAGCTTCAAAAAGAATGCTTTCATCGTTTTTAAAATTGATAAAATCACTTGCTGATGAATGGCCTTTATAAGGAACATAGAAATGGTCTCTTTGCTCCTTTTCGTAATTGGCATTTCTCCATAACATTACATAAGCAGCTTTCTTTGTCCACTCGTTATGATTTAATTTTGATAGTAAACTCTTCGTAAAAAAAGTATCGTCTGTAACTGCTTCTAAACCTGATTCTGTAAAAGCACAAAGCTTGTTTTTAGCATCCGCTAACTTTGCTACTGTTTCTAATTCTCTTACAACCCAAGCCTCTCTTTCTTTCGTTGCATTTGGTTTAAATGCGCCGTAATCATCAAAACCTAAAATATCTACATACTCATCTCCTGGATAACGATCTAAATATTCCTCTTCAGATTTAAAAGCATCTGTTGAGTACACATATATGATGTTATGAACATTCTTTTTTTCTCTTAGATAGTTAACTGTAAACTGCCATAGTTTCTTATAATCTTCTTTAGAACAGTTTCCTGCTCCCCACCAAAACCAAGAGCCGTTATGTTCGTGCCAAGGTCTAAATAAAACAGGAATCTTATGGTTGTTTACCTCTAATCCATTTACAAAATCTGCAAATAGGTCTAACTTCTTTACAAAGGTTTTATGGTATTTACCCCCTTTAAGCATTTGGTCTACTACTGCTGTTTTATCCCATGAACTAGATTCCATCTTAAGGTTAATCATGTGCCAACTTAATGTAGTAATACCCCCTCTTAAATAAGCTTCTTCAATATATTTTTTGATATCAGTAAAAGCTACTCCATCAAGATTTTTTTCTTCTCCAAGGTGTCCCATGTCCCATCCGTATAACCCTGGGTAATCTCCTGTAACTTGTTTAATGTCAGAATCATTTCCCCACCAATGGTAACCATAAGCTAAATCATCTTGATGACCAAATACAGTTTTCTCATTTTCAGAAATACGTTTTAACTTTTGATAAAGCTGAACAGTTTCTGTAGTAGCCTTCTTATCATTTAAAGTTGGCTGCTCATCAATAATGGTTGCATAAGTGTTTTGTAAAAAAAGCACACTTAAGAGTAAGGCTATATTTATAATTATCTTTTTCATTTCTTTGGTATTAAAAAATTCATTTTTAGTTATTCAGTGATAGATTGTATAGTTTTTTCATCCTTACAGTTAATTGAGTATACATTACTTTTCTTCTTTCTTTAACTGCATTTGTACGTTCATTATATGCTTGTTCTGCTATCTCCCATGTATCGCAAGGATTTTTATAATTCCATTTTTTAGTATTGGCTCTATCTACCCAATAATTAGGACGTTCTACTGGGTATGGTTTAATAAAATTTCCTGCCCAACCGCCATACTCCGGATGGTCTTTACTAACTGTAGGGTCTAATAGATAAAGAAGAGTAGCACTGTCTGCAATTTTAAAACCTGGTTTTAATGCATTTACTTTTTCTAGATAAATACCTAGTGCACCGTACCCCTTTATTTTATTAATTATCTCAATCGGTTCGTTTCCTATCAACAACCCCAAATTGGCCCAATCATTCTCTATCCACCATAATTTCTTAAATCGATGATCTGAGAAAACCTCTGTTCTACCCCATCCGTTCCAATTTAAATTTCCACATCTATCTTCAAAAGGCGATTTAATTCTTGTTCCTACTGTTAATAGCCTAATTTTTGAGGCTATATCAGGAGCAGCAAAAAGAGCATCTTTAATAATTCTCATGTTTCCCCAGGCAAGCACATAAAGGGGAACATCGTTTTGTTTTCTTGCTTCAGTAATTATTACTTTAATTGCTTCGTCCTTATCATCTATTAATCTATTTTGTAAATAAGATGGAGAAGGAAAGCCTAAGGTTTGAAAGTTATTTTCAATATTGTTGAAATCTAAACTGTAAGCAGTAAGACATTCATTAATATTCAGAAGACCTTTTTCAGAACAATCATCAGGAATCATTGCAATAATTTCTACCTGATTAGCGTATAATAAAAGATGTCCTAATGATTGTTTATCATTCGAATCTGTCTTATCATTACATATATCTGTAGTTATAATTACCCTTGGTTTTACTACTGCTTGTGTTACCGTTTGCTCTTGCATTACAGCACATGAAGTAGTAAGTAGAATAAGGAATATACACTTAATAATATATGTATAATATTTACACATTAGGAACAGATTATAATTGTCTTTTACTTGTTTCGATACTCAAATGTAGTAAGCAGACTGAGGCATGATATGGAATTTTTAAATTTTGGTAAGTACTACTACAAAGCAGAGGTATTAACAAATAATTGATAATAGGTAATTATTTTACACAAACATTGATTTTAAGCAAATAGAAGCTACTTTTAGAGGACAAATATTACATTTATACATTTTTTTATCACAAAATATTTTATTAAAAAAAGACAAATATAACAGTTCAATATTATTTTTTTACCACAAAAAAGATTCTTTTAACCAGCAAAAAACCAAGAGTCTGATCAAAGCGGATTAACACAAAAAACTTGTCAAACAGAGTATAAAATTGACAGGTATTTTTTCATCAAAAATGTAAGATTTTTACACATTTTATAAACTAAGGGAAAGAAAAATTTATTTTTTTCAACGCATAATTGTCAAAATTTGACCTCCTTTTTTTTAGTGTCTACCCTACATTTGTAATCATAACGCCGCGGTTATTCAATTTTTTCAAATTCATCTAGTTCTTTATTAGATTGAATACAACTAAACAAAAAATAGTTAATCATGCAGATTATTAAGAATTTTTTTCTGCTGTTCATCGCTATTATAATTACAGTAAGTGCCCACGCTCAGCAGCGTACTATAACAGGTACTGTAACTGATGAAACAGATAGTCCTCTTCCTGGAGTTAACATTACCATAGAAGGTACATCCACAGGAACAATTACAGATTTTGATGGGAAATTTAAACTAAATGTAGATGCAGATGATACGATACTACAAATAACATCTATTGGCTATGTTACTCAAAAACTATCCGTTGGTTCTCAAAGCACTATTGATATCAAATTAGATGTCGATTTAGAAGAACTTGAAGAAGTAGTCGTAATCGGATACGGTACTGCCAAAAAAAGTGATGTTACAGGTTCTGTTACTACAGTAAGTTCTGATGAACTAACCGTTGTAGCTACAGAAGATGTAAATAAAGCTCTTCAAGGTAGAGTACCTGGTGTTCAGGTAACAACTTCTAGTAACCCTGCCGGAAGCTCTAAAGTAAGAATTAGAGGTATTGGTACTATTAATAACTCAGATCCTTTATATGTTGTAGATGGTTTTCCAATGCAAGATATATCTCATATTGCACCACAAGATATTGCATCTATGGAAGTACTTAAAGATGCTTCTGCTACTGCAGTATATGGATCTAGAGGTGCAAATGGTGTAATAATTATTGCTACTAAAAAAGGATACGCTGGAGATAAAGTAACTTATACGTTCAATGCTCAAACAGGTGTAAAAACTGCAGCTAACACTATAGATATGGCAAACGCTTCTCAATATGCTCAAATGGGATTAGAAGCTCAAAGGTTTGCAGATGGTTCTAACGAACATGAACAACTTTCTTATATTGCTAACGGAAACTATACAGGTACAAACTGGCAAGATGAATTATTAAGACAAGGATCTTTTCAAAACTATAACTTAGGAATTAACGGTGGTTCTGAAAAACATCAGTTTAATATCTCTACTTCTTATGTTAAAGATGAAGGTGTACTTAAAGGTACTGACTTAGAAAAATTCTTTGTGAAATTTAATAACAGTAATAAATTCACAAACTGGTTGGAGTTTGGACAAAACATTGCTTATACGCATGCAAACTACTCTCTTACTAATTTAAATGACATTTATCAGAGTCCGTTAACGCAAGCATTATGGACAGATCCAATTACTCCTGTTCTTAATCCAGACGGTTCTTATGCAAGAGCAACATGGTCTTATAACAACAACCCTGCTCGTATGGCAGAACAAGAGCAATACAAAAGATCTTTTGATAACAGAATTGTTGGTAACTTCTCTTTAAATGCTGAAGTAAATAAGAACTTGACATTAACATCTAACTTTGGTGTTGATTACAGAAACCAAAGTCAGAAAATCTACTTACCACAGTACTTTGTTTCTAACGAAGAGCAAAGAAATACTTCTCAATTAGACGAGCATAGAAATAATAAATTTGATTGGGTATGGTCTAACTATGCAAACTATTCTAAATCATTTGGCTTACATAATGTAGGTGCAATGGTAGGTATGGAAATGCAAAACTTTAGTTACAATAATGTAACGGCAACAGGTTATGATGTTCCTTTTAACGAAAACATGCGTTATCTAGGTGCTTCAAAAGGTGCAGACTTCTTTGCAACTTCTAATCAGGGTGCATCTTCATTAATGTCTTACTTTGCAAGAGCAAATTATAACTATAATAACAAGTACCTTTTTACTGCAACGCTTAGAGCAGATGGTTCTTCTAAATTTGCCGAAGAAAATAGATGGGGTATCTTCCCTTCTTTCTCTGCAGGTTGGAATATGAAAGAAGAAAATTTCTTAGCCTCTTCAGAAGCTGTATCACAACTAAAATTAAGAGCTGGTTGGGGTGAAGTTGGTAACCAATCTTCTGCAGGTAATAACGATTACCTATCTACAATTACAAACAACCTACGTTATGTAGTAAATGGTAATGTAGTAGAAGGTCGTATTCCTACCACAATGTCTAACCCTAATTTAAGATGGGAAACTGCCCAGATGAGTAATTTTGGTATTGATGCTGGGTTCTTAAACGACAAGGTTACATTCAGTGCCGAATACTTTATTAAGAATACAACAGATATGGTTGTTCCACAGCCTGTACCTGATTATGTTGGGGCTAACTCTCCAAATGTAAACGTGGGTACAATGCAGAACAAAGGTTTTGAATTTGCTATAAATGTAAGAAACAGCGAACACGATTTTAAATGGAACGTTGGAGCTAACATTGCAATTATAGACAATAAAGTAACTGATCTTGGAGAAACTGGCCACATTGATGGTGGATATATTGATAAGTTAGGGTATATAACTAGAACAGAGGAAGATCAAGAAATTGCTTACTTCTACGGTTACCAAACAGACGGTATATTTAAAACACAAGAAGAAGTTGATGCACACGTTGATAGCGAAGGAAATGCACTACAAGATGGTGCTAGTGTAGGTGATGTTAGATTTGTTGACCGTGATGGTGATGGTATCATTAACGATAACGACAAAACGAATTTAGGTTCTGCTATTCCTCAATTTACAGGATCAGTAAACCTTGGAATGGAATATAAAGGCTTTGATTTGAACATCTTCTTTACAGGTTCTTATGGAAATGAGATTGCCAATGTACAGAAATTCTGGATCGAGAATTCAAATGTTCAGAAAAACCAAACAAGCAACTATTTCAATAATAGATTCCATGTAGACAATAATCCAAATGGAACATTACCAAGAGTTGTATCTGGCGATCCGAACAACAACGCAAGGTTCTCTGATCGTTACATTGAGGATGCTTCTTACATTAGACTACAAAACGTACAATTAGGATATACACTTAATAGAGATTTAGCTAGCAAAATTCACTTAGAACGTTTAAGAATTTTTGCTTCAGCAGATAACTTATTCACATTCACTAATTATAGTGGTTATGATCCAGAAGTTTCTGATCATTATGGTGACCCTCTTGCACAAGGTGTAGATATTGGTAACTACCCAAAATCAACTACTTATTCTTTAGGTTTAAACGTTACTTTTTAATCTATAGCTAACCAAATTAAAATAACGAAATGAAATTCAAAAAAATTATAAAAGTGTTAGCATGTGCAAGCTTATTGATTGCTGCTAACGGTTGTTCTTCTTTCTTAGAAAGAGAGCCACAAGGACAAGCTGTAGATACACCAGCCTATTACGATGACTTAGAAAATGCAACATTAGCTGTAAATGCGTGTTACCAAGCCATTGCACAAGATCAAGGTGTTATTGCACACATGCAAGAATGGATGTTTGGTGAGGTTATGACAGACAATAGCTGGAAAGGTGGATCTGATTTTGGTGATATGCAAGATGTGCAGATGCTAAAAGAATGGGATGCCAACAACTCTAACGCTACTTCTCATACTGCTTGGAAAACATATTATCAAGCTATTCATAGAGCAAACACTGCCATTAAAGGTATTGAACCTGCAACTAGTTTTGACGAAGCAGATAAAAATAAATTATTAGGAGAAGCTTACTTTATTAGAGCTTATAGTTATTTCTATTTAGTTCGCTTATTTGGTGATGTTCCATTATTTACTGCTCCTGTATCTCCTGATGAGATAGGGAAAATTGGAAGAACGTCTGTTGCAGAAGTGCTAACACAAATAGAAGCTGATTTTAAATTTGCAAGCGAAAACCTTGGTACAAAAAGTGAAATGGAAGTAGGAAGAGCTACTTCTGGTGCTGCCAAAGGGTACATAGCTAGAACTTTAATGTATGAAGTAGGTATTTGGAAAACAAAAGGGGCTGATGCTTGGACTGATGTTTACAATTACACTAATGAAGTTATTACTTCTGGAGAATATTCTCTAGCAAATAACTTAGCCGAAGTTTTTGAAAAAGAAGGTGAAAATGGTGTCGGATCTATTTTCGAAGTACAACATACAACATCTAACACAGGATGGGCAAATCAGAATACAGGTTCTACCTCTCCTATCTTAACAGCTCCTCGTGGTGCTGGAGATATCAAAGGATGGGGATGGGGATTCTTAAACCCAACATCTGATTTAGCGAATGAGTTTGAGACTGGAGATCCAAGAATGGATTGGACTACAGGTCAAAACGGTCAATATGCACATGGTCTACAACAAGGTGTTGCAACATCTGAGTTTTTATCGGGTTATTTCCCAAGAAAAATGCTTATGGACGCTGCTTTAAGACCAAATGAGCAATCTGATAATCCTCAGAATCAACGTAAAATGAGATATGCTGATGTGCTTTTAATGAACGCTGAAGCTGCTTATCATTTAGGAAATACAGCTACTGCCCTTTTAAGAGTAAATGAGGTAAGAGATAGAGCACGTAAAATGACTTACCCTAAAGGGTGGGAAGAAAATTCTAATACGTACACAGCTCGTGATAACTCTAGTGCTTTACCAGAAGTTACTGCTACTGGAGATCAATTACTAGAAGCAATTCTTCACGAGAGAAGAGTGGAACTTTCTTTAGAAGGTTTAAGACTTTGGGATTTACTTAGAACTGATCAATATACTTCTGCAATCCAGAAAGATAATATTGGGTACAGGTCTACAGTTACAGGTGCAACTGTTGTTGCCAATATGGAAGGAAAGAAATTAAATGGAGTACCGGTATTACCTATTCCAGCAGGAGAAGTAGCATCGTTCGGGATAACACAAAACCCTGGCTACTAATTACTACAAAGGGAGAGATTTAGGTCTCTCCTCTTCTTCTAACATTAAGATATTAATACAATGAATATACTTCACAAAATACAGAAGATCACAGTTGCCTTTGCTTTAGTAAGCGTAGCAATTGGGGTGCAATCATGTACTTCTGAAAAAGAGTTCAGTAAAGCAAACGACATTGCTTTTCCTCAGCCAACGATAATAGAAACTTCACTTCAAGAAAACACTAACATCGGTATTCCTTTTGTTATTCAAGGTGAAAACCTTAAAAATGCAAAAGTGCTAATTGGTGGAATGCCTTGTTCAGAAATTTCTATTAACGAAACAGAAGACGAACTTACTGCAACACTTCCAAGAATTTTTGAAACCTCTAACTTACGTGTAATTAATGCGTATGATCAAGAAGTTTCTACTACAACAGAATACTCACCTGTTTATCCAGAAACTCAGGTAACAACATGGCCTCAGAGAATTACGCGTGGGCAGGTATTTAAAATTGAAGGTGAAAACGTAGACCTTATCTACGAGGTAACAATTGATGGTAGAGTTATTCCTGTTAATGGTGCAAATAGTGCTTCTAATTCAATTTCTATTTTAGCTCCTGGAGATTTACCAGACGTAGTTACAATCAAAGCATTGTGTTATAATGGTAACGATATTCCAGAATCTAATCAGATTTTTGTTGAAGATCCTTCAGATTTTATAGACCCAGTTGCTCCTGTTGTACTTTATAATTTTGAAGACGGTGTGAACCCTTTCACGCCTGGAGATGTAACACCACAAAGTGGAATTGATCAAGGACAAGGTATTACTAAAGCAAGAGGTGAGCACTATTTAACTGTTAGAAAAAATGATGGTGATGGTTGGACATCTTGGATGGGTGAAATCTATTATGGAGAGCCAATTGATTTAGTAGAATTTACAGATCCACATTTAACTTTCCAAATAAACTCTGAGGCTTCTCAAGGTTATTTCCAATTAGTAATTGGTCAAGATGGTAAGAATAATGGTGGTGATTTTAAAGGTGGAATTACAGGAAACGACGAAGATAATTATGTGTTCCGTGCTACAAATAATGAGTGGCAATGGATTACAATCCGATTAGCTGATTTTGAATTAGCAGATTGGGGTGGCGGATTAGAAGCTATCAACCCTAAAGGTGTATTAGACTTTGTAAAGTTATCTTTCAAACAAGGTAACGGTGCTAACCCGTATATACTTAATATTGATAATATTATGATTACAGACGGACCAATAAAAGAGGTATATGTTTTCAATAATTTTGAAGATGAAGTACATAACTACAGTGGTTCTGCTACTGCGGCAATTAATGGTGGTGCTGTATCTCCAATTGTTGGTGATAAATACTTACATGTAAGCAAAGCGGCTGTTACTCCTTGGGATTGGACAGGTACTTTAGAATTCCCTAATTCTCAGAATATAGATTTAGCAGAAACACTAGATCCACATATTTCTTTCTGGGCAAACACAGGTGAAAACAGAGGTAATATGCAATTCGAAATCTTCCAAAATGAAACAAAATTTGGAGCAGATATAGATACAGAAAATTATGCAATTGATACGAAAGGAGAATGGGTATTGTACTCTATCAGATTATCTCAATTAAACTGGGGTAACTGGGGTGGCGATGCCGTAGCTCCTGATTTTGGTGGTGTTTTAGATTACTTCTACTTTGGTATGTCAACAGGTAATGTTGATGGAGAAACATATGAAGTTAACCTAGATGATGTTATGATAACAGACGGCTCAATGTTCTAAATTTCATCACACCAGCAAAGCTAAAACTAATTAACTATTGGGAGATACTGTAAAAGGTATCTCCTTTTTTTTATGATGAAAAATTATTCAAAAATTTTAAACTAAAAGATATGTTCTGGTTTAAATAAAATTGCTAATATTTAGATCTTTCTATTAAAAAGAGCTATCAATCTATAAAATTCACTTTAATTAAATCATTACTTTTTAATGATTTCCTAATAATAAAAACTTTATCCATTAGCACTGACTGATCAATATCCAATTCAATAATAACTTGCTGTTTTTCTTCAGTAGATAAATTGTTTGCAAAGCTTGTGATTGCAGAATCTATTTGAGAATAATTGTATTGAATACCTTCCAAATATACTTCATCATTATTTCGTAATTCTAATCTAGGCTTTAAAGTAGCTGAACAAGAAAGCATAAATGTTACTATTGATAATAGCATTAGTTGAAGTTTTAATCTCATAATTTTTTAAAATGATTATTATATATATCTACAAAAATTTAAAACCTTATTTTATCGGTTTTCTATATTGCGTAGGTGTTTGTCCAAATTGTTTTTTGAATGATTTTCGGAAATATTGCGGATCATTAAAACCAACCTCGTATGCAATTTCAGAAATATTCAACTCAGAAGTTTTTAAGAGTTCTAATGCTTTTTGCAATCTAATATTACGCACAAATTCTACAGGAGGCATTCCCGTTTCCGTTTTCATTTTACGGTAAAGCTGAATAGTACTCAAGTCCATTATTTTTGCTAATTCTGGAACAGAAAAATCAATCTCGGAAATATTCCCTTCAACAATTTTTCTTGCTTGGTCTTCAAAAGAAACACTTTGGCTTGCAGTCTTCTTATTTATATCTACAGTTTTATCTTGTGCGACCACAGTTGTAGATAAATTTGCTCTTACCCTTAATAATTGTTCAACTCTAACTTCAATATGTTTAGACGTAAAAGGTTTAGAAATAAATGAATCTGCCCCTGCTTCTAAAGTCTTTATACGTTCTTGTGTATCTGGATTAGAAGACAATAAAATGACCGGCATATTCTTTGTTTTCTCTCCAGATTTTATCTTCTGAGATAATTGTAAACCATCCATTTGTTCTAAATAAATCTCTGATATAACTAAAGATGGGAAATATTTCAACACTTTCTCATACGCTTCTAAACCATTGGTAGCGTACATAATTTTATATTTTTTACCTAAAATACTCGCGATGTATTCTTTTATATCATTCGATTTTTCTACAATAAGCACCAACTCTTGCTTGTCTACTTTTTCTTCTTGGACTGTTGATTCTTTAGAAGAATTAAATTCTAATTTCTCTGTAGTAGAATATAATAATTTTGATACTTCTTCTAGATTATCTTTCTCTTTCTGTTCTTTACTGTAAAAGTCGATATCAGCCGGAATTAACAATGTAAATTTTGAGCCTAAAGATGGTTCACTTTCTACATAAATGATACCATTCATTACTTCAATAATTGATTTAGCAAAAGCCAAACCTATTCCAGAACCTGTATCATTTTTTGATTTTACTTGGTAAAAACGATCAAAAATAACGGCCAAATCACTTTTATTAATTCCTATTCCAGAATCTTTAATTTCTATTGATAAGTATTGCTTAGAATACTTAGAAGGGGTATTCCCTTGGTAACTTTCAAACTTAGGTTGTACATCTGCATACACACATAAACTTGCATTTACCCAAACACCACCATTGTTAACATTATATTTAAATGCATTTGATAAAACATTATACAGCACTGCTTCTAGCATTACTTTATCTATATAAATACTCTTTTCATTATCTTCTACAGGTAACTGAACAGTATAATTTATTCCTTTTCTTTTGGCTACATGTTTAAACACATCGGTAGCATCTTTTAATAAAAACTTAACCTCTTCTTCTTTAATATTTAAACCAATTTGCCCATGTTGAGACTTCGTTAAAAACATCAACTGATCTGTAAGACGCAATAATCTTTGTGCATTTCTATAAGCAATTCCTAAAGGTTCCTGAAGTGCAACATCTACTGTTTCGTTCTTAGAAATCTGTTCTATAGGCCCCAAAACCAACGTTAAAGGTGTTCTTAATTCGTGCGATAAGTTTGTAAAGAAATTGACTTTTCTTTCGTACTCTATTTTCTCATCACGTATTTTTAGGTGTTCATATTTATCTCTGTTTGCTTGTAAAACTTTTCTTCTCCACCAAATCATAGACAAGAACAAAACACCAATTAATGTGATAGTATAAACGATATATGCCAATGTGGTCTTATACCAAATTGGGGTAATATTTACTTTTAACTTTACTTCTTTGGTAGATATTTTTCCATCAACATTTAATGCTTTTACTACAAAAGTGTAATTTCCAGGCATTAAACCCGTATATGTAATTAATGATTTCCCATTTGGAGCAGTAATCCACTCTTTATCTAATCCTTCTAACTTATAAGTAAATACCTTTTTGTCGCCTATTGAATAGTTTAAACTACTCAAAGAAAAACCAAATGAATTCTGGTCGTGTTTTAAATTAATCTGTTCTAAATTCTGTATTCTATCCGCCAATAAAATTTGGCCGTTTACCAATTCTTTTGGATGAATTACCTTATCTTTTAAAAAGAAGTTTGTAATTATTGGTGTAACATCAAAAGGATTTTTATTGAAATTAATTACATTTAAAACATCAACCCCTTTCTCTCCTCCAAATAGAATATCCCCTTTAGAAGTATAGAGTTTTGCATTATTAAAGTACCTAGAGTTAGACAATCCATCTTCCTCCGTATAGGTATAAATTTCTTCTCCTTTCCATTCAAAAACATAAGTCAGCGTTGTTCCCCAGATAGAATTATCCTTTTCTTTTTCAATACTACTTATTGTAGCTTTAGCGAGTTTATTCGGAATATCTTTTTGAGAAAAATGCTTCTTATCTCTCAAAAATTTAAATAACCCGTTTTCTGTTGCCACCAATAAACTATTGTTGTCGAATTCAATAATATCAGAAATTAAAGACGTATTCATAGTAGGAGTTCGTACATTAAATTGTTCTAATTTTGTAATCTCGAACCCCTCTTTATATTGTAATTTCCATAAACCCTGCCCTCTTGTTCCAATCCAAATTTCTTCGTCGCTAACGGGTAAAATCTTAATTATTGGCGTATTAAATAACTCACGTCCAAGCCCAGTTTTAAAATCATAAAACCGATTATCTTTATCAGAAAAATAGGTTAAACCGGCATCCCAAGAACCTCCCCACAAACTACCGTCGTAATTATTTACAGCCATAGTCATAATATAAGGGTTCATCAATTCATTACTACGAGAATAGAATTTCTTCACTTCGCCTGTAGCATTATCCAACTTATATACTCCTAAGCCTACTGCAGAAATCCACACATCCTCTTTTCTACCTACAATAGAGCTAATTTGTTCAAACCTATGTGTACTTTTTCCCCACTTCTTTTTGTCTTTAGTATCTACGGTTTCAAAATACAGTTTACCTGTAATTGTTCCTACCCATACTTTATTATTGGCCTCTCCTATTGCCACTACAGGATCTATAATATTAGAAAAAAGAGGATAAATTGGCTTCTGAAAAAGGTCTAACATATATACTCCAAAGTGCGTTCCTACCCACAATGTGCCAGATTGATCTTCCAGTATTGCAGAAAAGCCACTTTTTGAGGCATATTGCTCAAAATGATCTATGGTATGATTGGTTGTATTTATAGTATAAATTTCATCTGACGTCATGTACCACAACTTATTTTTATGTGATAAAGACGGTGCGATATATGATTTATTGTTGTTGGTTATTTCTTTTACAACCGTTCCTGTAAGTTCTTTATTCTGAAATTTAGCTATAAAAACACCTTGCATATTAGAGCACCAAATATCATTTGATTCGGTCTGGTAAATACTATACACACCCACAAATGGCTTTCCTGTTAAAAGAGAAAGTTCGAATGTTTTAATGTTTAAGCAAGCCAAACCTTGCATTGTACCAAACCATAAATAACCATTATGGTCGTAATGAACAGACAATACTAGATCTTGAAAAATCTGTGCGTTAAAGTGGTTCCCAAAATTTCTACGGGTATAAATTTTAAAAATCCCATCGCTCTTAGAATAATAACCTAACCCATTTCCTTGTGTTCCAATCCATACGTTACCTAGGTTATCTTCTGCAAAAGATGTTATTCTCTTAATACCTAAAGAACGTGCAGATTCGGATTCTTCTGTAAGATGTTCAAAAGAATCTGATGATTTATGATAAATAAAAATTCCATTATTGTCTGTTCCAATCCAGATAGTACCATCTGAATGTTCCATTACTGCAGAAATCTTTTTGTCTAGTAGAGGTTTGTATTCCCGCTCACCAAAAGTAGTGAGTTGATAACCGTCATACTTATAAAGTCCATCCCAAGTAGCAAACCAAATGTAGCCTTCAGAATCTTGCACAATGTTTGTTACCGATCCTGAAAAGTTAGATAACTTATGTGGGGTAGCAGAACTAATTAATGACAAAAAAACTAATAGTACGCTAGTATAAAATTTAAAAAATTGTCTCATATAAAATAAAACTGTCTGTCGGTATTATTGTCAAATTCTTCTACAGAATCTATGTAGCTGGTTAATTATCGAAAAGTAGTAAATGTTCAATAATTGAATAAAAAATTATAAAGATTCTGTTCGTAGTAGTGCTTTTAATAAAAATTAGGTTGGTCTAACAATACAATCTAATTGAAAAAGCCTCTACTGTAAATATACATACTACAAACGATGTTCTTCTTGTTATTAAGAACTTATTTCGACAGAAAATCAGTTTTTTACATGAATTTTTCATAAAAAAGTGACATTTCATTTTAATTCAAATAGTGAGTAAATAATTACAATCTATTTTTTTGAACTAAAACAAAATGCCACTCTACTATAATCTTTAAATAATTATAGTTTTTTTTTAATAAAAAGAATTACTCTTTTACAAATTGACGAATGGTATTTTGTCCATCCGAAGTTATAATTTGAATAATGTACATCCCCGTACCGTACTCAGAAATTTGTAACTTAGGCACAATAGATTCTTCAATCCTATTGCCTTGAATACCATATACTATTACTTTTTCAAAACCAATTGCATAGATATTTAAAACATCTTTAGCGGGGTTAGGATAGAGTGTAATTGTAGTTTCTAATGTGGCTATTGTTGCTCTACTATTACTACCACAAGTACCTTTTAAAATCCAAACACCCCATTGGCCAGAATTAGAAGCAGGATTAGTACCTACAGTCCACCATTTATTTTCATAAATGTTACCGTTATACACTACTTGCATTCCACCTTGTGTATACTCTTTAGAACTCGACCACTCTTCGTATCCATCACATACTGTTGGTAGGATGGTAGTTTCTTTTGGTAACACATTAATAAATACATTATCTGTAGTTACAGCTCCAGTATTGTCTGTTACTTCTAAGAAAATTGAGTACTCACCTACTGTTAAGGTAACGTTAGCAGTCATTCCTTCCGCTATTAGCGTACTTCCATCATACCATTTATATGCTATAATAGTTCCATCACTATCAGTACTTAAAGATGCATCTAATAAGATAATTTCAGTACCATTATCATCTGTATCTTCAATAGTAACATCTGTACCTGCATCTGCAATAGGTAACACATTTACAGGTGGAGTAACAGTATCTTCTGTTAATGTACCATACACTTCCACTTCCCATAAAGAATTCCCCCATTGTGTTGCTCTGTTTGAGAAATAGACTCTAACGTATCTTGCTTGCGCATTTAAAACTATAGTTTCTACGCCCCCATTACCAGTATTCTGCACATGTACTTCTGTCCATGTTTGAGCAGTATTAGAGACCTCTATTTTATATTGATCCGCAAAAGCATCTTCCCAATTTAATACTACACTAGAAATCGCATACTCATTTTCTAGATCAATATAAATCCATTGAGGATCGGCCCATGCACTTGCCCAACGCGTAGTTAAATCACCATCTGTAATTGCACTACCTTCACCGGCAAAGCCATCTGTAGAAGAAGTTTCCACATCTTTATATAATGCAATATTAGACAATTCTACTGGAGGTAAATTCTCACTAACTACCGTTATTGTTACCAAATCTGTAGAAGTTAACCCATCATTATCTACAACTGTTAAGCTAATTACGTGCTCTCCAACAGGTAAATCTATTGATAATGTTTCTGATGTTCCTATTTCAAGATTATCTAAAACCCATGAATAAGAAGAAATTACTCCATCTGTATCGTTACTTAATCTACCATCTAAAGCTATTGTTTCAGTACCATTTCTATCTGTATCAATAACTTCTTGGTCTGCTCCTGCATTAGCTGTAGGACGTAGTGCAATTACTTCATCAAATGGTCTTTCAACACTTGGAAAACCTTGGTGTGTAGACCAATACGCTTCTAAAGTATTTGCAGCAGGTTCGTTGTACCATTCAGAATACTCATTAATATTAATAAGATCGTAAGGAGCACCACCAAACCAAAGTAAGAAAGAATTGAATTTTGTATTCTCTGTATCATTTACATATTGAACAATACCTTGTATTGCAATTCTAGCATCTTCCATTTGTTGCACATCAGTAAGAATTCCATCGCTTCTACCTGCAGCATTCCAAGCATCCACATCCCAAACGTTTGGAGCGGCTAAACCTCTCCATCCCATTCCGTACTCACCAATGTGTAATGCAGGAATATCTTGTGCTGCAATTCCTAACTCTTGCATTAAGATCTCGTTAATGAAATTCTCTTCGTGTAAAGCCAATGCATTTTTAACATCTGTTGGAGTTGTTGCTCCTGTAGATAAAATATCTAATGGCATATACTGAGAAATACTTACCTCGTCAAGACCAGCTATGTATTCTCCAATTTTTAAGCGTGTTGCTTCTGTTACACCCGGACGATCCAAAAATAAATTAGGATCTTCTACTTCGTTACTTGGTGTAATTCTTTGTAAATATTCATCGTGGTTTTCAAGTCTTCTCAAATACTCAAAATGATGACAGAAATTATGACCTAGTGTAATATGTTGTGCTACATCAGCATAATCTGTTGCTAATAAAGTGCTCACTTCCTCTCTTAAAGAAATCCATTGTTCTGGATAATTTAGTATCGCATCCATTAACTCTGCTCCTAGATCATATCTAATTGGAGTTATTGGTGCACCTGCTTCTCTAATCGACTCAACAAGCATTTGTAAACCTGGTAAAATAATTCTCTCCTTGTAACCTATTGTTACATCCGTTGGGTCTAGTTGGTCGAATTTACCTCTCCAATCTTGACCACCAGGAATAGTATTTAAATTATCTCTAGCATCTCCTAAAGGCATTGCAAATTTTATAGGATCTACATGCGGACGATAGTTTACATAGAACCCTTTTTGAATTAGTTCTTTAATTACCGTTTTCTGTAAAGCTATTGAAGGTGTTTTTTCTCTCCCATCTAAAGTTGTGATTATTCCTTCTGCATAGGTATCTATAAAGTAGGTAAGATTAATAGAAACATATTCTATACCCCAACTTTCCATTTTACCAATATGTTCAGTATAATTTTCGAAATGAGATACGTCCCATGTTGTCCAATGTATACCTATTCTAGAGGGTTTTTGGTTAGTTGTATTGATAATAATTTGGACAATTTTTGAGGCTGATTTACCCTCATTGTCTACTACTGTAAGTGTAACAGCATGTACTCCAACAGTAAAAGATACTTCTGTGGTTGCTCCATTTGCTATTTCAACTCCATTTTCAAACCAAGTATATGCTACTATTTGACCATCTGTATCTATACTATTTGTAGCATCTAAAAGAACAACTTCTTCTCCGTTTTCATCAGTATCTGTAACCGTAACGCCATTAGCTGCTGCAATTGGAGGTAAATTAACTCCTACTGCTTGTACCGTTATTTCTACTATATCTACAGAAGAAGCACCTTGGTCGTCTCTTACTTGCAACTGAATACTTGTTGTCCCTACTGGAAGCTCTAAGTTTACTATTTCACCTTCTGCCACAATTACACCTGCATCTATCCATGTAAAATCTGTAATTGTACCATCATCATCGGTACTAGCAGACCCATTTAATGTAACAGTTGCAATGCCGTTTCCATCAGTATCAGAAACTATTTGATCGTTACCTGCATTGGCCACAGGAATTCTGTTTGATGGATTAACAACTGACACCATAACATCATCCTGACTTGTTGCTCCTTGATCATCTGTAACTTCTAGAGTAATCAAATGATCGCCTAAAGAAAGTGCTAAAACAGGCGAGCTTCCGTTCCCGATTTCTACATCATTTTCTTTCCAAGAATAATTTACTATTGATCCATCCGAATCAAAAGATGAAGCACCAGAAAGGGTAATATCTGCTAAACCATCTTTGTCTTCATCTTCTACAATTAAATCAATACCTGCATTTGCTACTGGAACTCTATTCTCTCCAGAAGTAATTACTCCTCTTAAGTTATCTATTGTTATAGTTCCACTACCTGCTTCACCTCCAAAATAAAAAGCAATTTGTGTAATTGATCCTTTATCGACTGTACCATTTATTGCACCGCCCCAACTTGGGTTTTCAAAACTAGTAAATGGTAAATAAACGTCTTCATTACCTTGAATTTGAACAGAAGCCTCCCAATATTCTCCAGAACTTTCTAAAAACTGAAGTAAAAGAGTACGATCAGAGTTATCACCTTTTAAGGCAAATCCAATACCATCATACCCCAATAAATTAGCATTCATTGTTCTCGTAATTCCTGCGTAAGAAGAGAAGTCATACGTTAACTTCATCCCTTGAACACCTTCAGAAGGAGCGTTTATATCTGTACTTACATTTACAGTTCCCCCACTAGGATTTTGTACCCATGCTGTTGCTATGGTAGAAGAAGTATAGTTCTCAAAATCGTCTATTATAGGCGAAGGCAATTGCGTGATAAAAGATTGCGTTCCTCCATCAATTGTTTCTTCGTACAACGAATTATATGCCGTTACCGACCAATAATATGCTGTAAAATTTGATAGCTTTTTTGAAGAAACAAACGACGTTCCATCAATACTTAATTCATCAATAACTGGGTTAGACAAATCACTTGATGTAGAAACAACTAAGTGATAAAATTCTGCATTATCAGACGTGCCCCAAGCAAATTCTGTAGCCGTAGTAGGTACATCATTCAATAAAGGTAACACTGGAGAAAAAACGCCAACTGGTGGTGGAGGTGCTTGTGTAGAAAAAGAACTTACGTTACCCGCTACTTTATTTCCAATATAATTACTCGCTTCTACTTGCCAATAATACGTACTGTTGTAAGCCAATTTATTTGACTGCTCTAAAGAAAATGATGTCCCTTTAATATCAGAATATACAGTTGGATTACTAAGGTTACTCGAAGTTGAAATAGTTAATGTATAACTAGAAGCAAATTGAGCTCCTTCCCATGAAAAAGTAGGGATTACACTAACACTTTCAGCTGAATTTGTTGGTGATAATTTACCAAAATCTCCAGGTGCAGATTGGATATTTTTCTCTAGCATTCGTTGTCCGTGAGCCGTAAGTACAGGCGCTGTATACGGATCAAAACGAGAATATTGATGCCCATCACCTGGCCATTTTACACGGTATAACCAAATCTCATCTACTGGCGTTTGTGTATCACAGCCACCTTCAATTACTGTGGTATAACCTGCAGTTGGTGGTTCCGAAGCCGAAGTATTAATACCAACTAACATCCAAGAACAGTCACCTGCCATGTTTGTTTCGTTAATAATATCTGTATAAGCCTTCATTACCTCAGCTCTCTCCTGGTCTTTAGTTAAATCCCAAGTACCCGTATACGCTTTATCGTACTCCTCCATAATACAAGGTTTATTTAAACCATGTGCTACTTCTACGTGGTAAGCTGTCCATATTTTACCCCATTCTAAATCCTTGCTCCAATTGTCTGTTGCATAATTATGAATAGTCCCAAAATCAATATTTGGCAGGTTGATTAGTCCGATCCAATCACCTTGTCCCCCTGCATATTGCCAATCCTGTGTAAGTAAATCCTTTCCATTTGCTTCTCTTTCTGCATTTATCTGACTTACCTCATCATAAGAATAATTAAAAAGGCCTTCATCTCCCATACTTACCATGTGGTAAGGGTCTTTACTTTTAATGTAAGTCGACATTTCATCTGCCCAATTTACATAAGCCCCCACTGTAGCAGAAGTAGACCTAGCCTCGTTTGTTAATTGCCAAGAGAAAACGGTAGGATCATCTGCATACTTTCTACCCGTAACAGTGTTTGTTCTCTCTAACCAAGAATCTACATACCCCTTATAGATATTTTTCATCTCGGAGTTAGTGTAAAAATCTGTAGCAGCACCACCCGTCCAATTGGCGTATTGTTGCATACCTCCAAAGTCCGACCAATAGTTCACAAAAACAGGAATACACTTAAGATCCCTTTTTTCCAACTCAGCCATAATAGAATCCATGTGCTGATACCCTGCCTCGTTGTACGTGTAAGGAGCAGATTGAAAACTGTAGCCATCATGTACTTTCTCGCCATCCATAAAAAACCACATTCTTACCACTTTTTGGTTTAAGCAAACCATACCATCTAAGATATCTTTTGCCATATCCATAGATTTGTACATCATGTAGTAGTTGTTTGTACCAGAGAAATAATACGGTTCTGTACTGCCATTCTGATTGTTCCTCATGAACAGCGTGTCTTGTGCATAAACAATTCCAGTTGGTACCTCTGGATTTTGTGCTTGTGCATTGGTAGTGTTTAGGCAAATCACTACAAAGAGCAAAATGCTCGATAGTGATAAAAAGTAAGCCCATTTCATTCGTTTCATACTTTTCTTCATAGTTAAGTTTGCAAAAAAATTATGTTGCTAAACTCTTGACTTTTAAAGAAGAAAATGGGGTGTTTTTTTAAAAATTAGTGGATAAAAAAAATATCCACCTATTAATTTATAGCCTTTTAAATGTATTTAAAGCTACTTTTTTAAGATTAAACCAGAGAGTATTTCATTTTGCACCTCTTCCGTTTTAAAAAACAATTTTCTATACTGACTCGGTGATTTTTTCTCTTGTTTTTTGAAAGTTTTACTAAAATATTTAGGGTCTGTATAACCCACCTTATACGCTATTTCCGAAATATTATTTGTTGTAGAAACTAACAAAAACTTAGCTTTTTCAATACGTTTGTATTTGATGTAATTGACTAATGTAGTACCCTTTGCTAGTTTAATTTTTTGTAATAACACAGGCCTACTTAACCCTAAAGAATGTTCAATATCGGTAACCTGAAAATCAACATTAGAAAGATTGTCTGCAATTATCACATCAATATCTTTAATAAATTCTTTCTCAAATACATCCGTATACATCTCGTTTTCTCTAATAGAAAAATAATTACTATACGGTAATAACGATAATATAAATACAACAACTATTTCAAAAAAGAGTCTAAAATAAAAGCTTATAGAGGTTGAATTTAAAACTTTCAGCTGTAGTTCGGTCCGATGTAGGTAATATAACTCACAACTAATAATGATCATAACTAATACACAGCCTAAAAGAAGGTTGTACCGATTAATAGTAATACTTTTTGTTAGTAGCTTTCCTTTCATAGTTAATTATTTAGTGTAGACTTCATTTAGGATATATTCAAATGTAAAGCGTACGTTTAATAATTAGGTAGTCATTTTTAAAGATATTAAAGGTCATATCTTTCTCTATTAGACTATTTAAAGAATTGCTTTTAGGTAATTTTTAATCAAAAAACATCCTAAAACACTTTAAAAGTGATTTTACGTGTAATATTCGTCTCCTACTATACTATCAGAAATAGCATTAAAAGGAGTCAATCTGGAGTGTAGGAGAAATATCTTATCAAGATCTAAGAATCAAAACCTATAAAATTATCGAATGACTATATAGTTTAAACCTAAATAGTTGTGAATTTAATTCACCATATCATCTTAATAAATGTCCTTTTAGCGAACAATTATATAAAAGTTATGAAAATTAATTCTGCGATTTCATCAATATTATTTTTGCTGATTATATCTAATTTATCATTTGCTGATACTTTTAGGCCAAAGTATGGAAAGACATTCACAGATATAAGTCAATGGGAAAACCCTAATAATTGGGTAAGGATAAGTAGAACTGGAATACATACTTTCCCTACAGATGATGACATTATTAAATTTGGAGATAATAAAAACAAAAAGTCAAGGAAGTTGTCAATTGATTTTGACTTAGCTAGTCATTATAAGAATCTTATTTTTGAAAATGCAACAACTACTGATACGGATGCTGATGGTTTTATTATTAAGCCTAATGGTATTGTAAATGCAAAAGATATTAATATTAATAATGGAAAATCAATCATTAGTATTAATGGCGAACTTATTGTCGAAAACAATTTTTACAGTATCGGAAATGCAGGCAAAAATGTTGTAGTTAACGTTACTGGTAACTTATTTATAAAAAATGATCTTACAGTAAGACAAACACATTTAAATATTACAAAAAGTGGAATTGTAATTACTGATAATAATTTTAACGTTCCATTTAAATACTCTCAACAAAACTTGAATTTTTTAACCATAAATGGTGAGTTCCACATTAATGGAAAAATGAGAATACATCCTCTTGGTTATAAGGCGCATATATGGAATATTGTAGGTTTAAAAAAAGCGAAGAATAAAAGTCAATATAAACTAGACTATATAAAAAAACACTTTCATAACTTTGATAAAGTAATTCAGCCTTCACCTGCAACTAGTAACGGTGGAGCTCTGACAGGAAAATTATTTGTTAATCCATCTAGTTTTCAATATATCGATAATTCAAGAAGTCCTCAACCAATTGATTCAATACCGTCTACTATTTATGAATTATTCTTTGGGTTAAATACACTTCAAAAACCTACTAGTATAGGAAAAATCTTACCTGTAGAATTAATTTGTTTTGAGGCAACGGCTCATGAAGAGATTATAGAGCTAGAATGGACAACAGCATCAGAAATTAATAGTGATCACTTTGATATTGAAATTTCTGACGATAATATTCATTGGGAAATTAGTGAAACTATAGAAGCACAAGGTAATTCTCAAGAGGCAGTAGAATATGAAAGTGAAATAGATAGTGAAGAAATTCAGTTTGTTAGACTTGTTGAGTATGATTTAGACGGAACGAAAGAAGTTTTTAAAACCATCGAATTTAATAAAAAACAAGATCTTCAACTTGGCGTTACTGTCAATCAAAATAAATTTTCATTCCGTTTTGATCATCCTAGAAATGGGGTACACGATATTGATATTATACTATATGATCTACAAGGTAATATTATAAATAATAATCATTTTAATAATACTGTAGATACTAAATTCACTATTAATTCTTCTCTTCATGGCATGTTTTTATTGTCTGTTTTAGTAGAGAATAAAAGGATTACAAAGAAAATTTATTTGTAATCACTTTCACTAAACAGAAAAATTAAAGTGTTGAAAGCATTAGGTTAACAACAACAAATAAACGTGTCTATCGCTTTTTTAGAGTTGTCTCTTATATAAATGAGAAAAATAATCCTCCCAATATTACTAATTTCAACAGCAATTAGCTGTAATAAAAAAGATTCAGAAATAACTCCTTCTCAAGAAAATGAAAAAGGTTTAAAAGTAGATCAACTAAAGGAGACAGGTGAATCAGCTATTGAAAAAGCAAAAAAAGTGCTTGAAAAAGCTATACTAACTTCTAAACTAGTTACTCAGAAAGAGGTTGCAACTCAAGAACAACTTAACAATGCCAATGAAGCTATTAAAAATGCTAAAAAGGAAGCTTCTAAAGCGACTAATAGTGTCGCAAAAAAAGCTGCCGATGATAAAGTAAAAGCTGCTGAAAAGAAAAAGGAGGAAGCAATAAAAGCAATAGATAAGTTAAAAGAGGTAATATTAAAAGCTGAAGAAGCAATAAAGGCAGCTGAAAAAGCATTGGAAACTGTAAAGCAATCTGAAGAAACGAAAAGTAAAATTGCAGCTGAAAAAGATGAAAGCAAAGTTAAAGAGCTCAAAAAAGAACTAGAAAAAGAGACTGAAATTGCTGATAAGGCTAAACTTGAGGCTGAAAAATCTACAGATGATGTTACTAAAGAAATAAATATTGAATTCTCGGATATAAAGAAAGTAAGTGAAGAGGCTTTAAAAAAATATGAAGTAGAAATGAAAGCATCTTTAGCTCGAGTTAAGGTATTGTCTACTACAATAAAAGGACATACTGATATCATTGAGCAAGAGAATAAAAAAACACTCAATTATCAGACATTAAAAGATGTTCAGGCTTTCAAAAGATCAGTAGAAACTGCAAAACAAAATGCAACTAACCTTTCTACTTACTTAAATGAAATGGTTGTATTAAAAGATAAAATGCACAATGAAGCATTTAATCATTCTATGTATGGTACTGAACAACAAATAATTGCACGAACTGAAGAATTAAGAAATAATCTTGAGGCAATAAAAAAAGAGGTTAAAGATGCTGATTACTATATTAGACTAGCAAAAGGTCAGGTATCATCTATGGAGAATCAATTCTCAACTTTTGAAAGTGATTTAAATACTCAGAAAAATAGAAAATTAATAAACCTTCAATATGATTTAGATGCTGCTAGAATCAATCTTAAAAATGCAGAAAAAGCATTAATCCATCAGTATGTTCAGATTAAAAAATGGGAATTTAAAATTATAAATCATTCTACTAATATTAAGCAATTTGAAGAACGAATAAAGATAGAAGAAGATTTACTAAAAAATCTACCCTCAAATGTTGACGAAAAGGTTGTCAAAAACAATATAAAGGAATTAAAAAGTAAAATCGATAGTGAAAACTTGACTTATAACGAGAACTCTATCAGAAGTAATATTTCTATTGAAAAGGGTAAAATAGATTCATTGAAAAAAAATATTGAAGATGCTAAGCAATTAGTTGCTGTTCGTGAACGAGAGTTGCAACAAGCAAAATAAATTTACCATTATAAAAGACACTTTTCAATAAGTGTAAAAGTATAAAAAAGTGTATATCAGGTAGCTGGTATACACTTTTTTCTATATATAAGGGAGTGTAATCTGAACGCTGTCTTTTGAGTTTTCTGATAACTCGTAACTCTATTTATAGGTATCACTAAATAACCTTTCTCTACCTCTATTAAAAGTGCTCATAATTGTGAAATTTCTGAATTACTCTCTACCCCTTCAAAAATATCAACATAGTAAACCAAGAAATGTACATCAGTTAACTACTAATGCACACTTCTTAAGTATATATATTCTAAAAAATATTTATTAATTATTCTCTTGCGGATAACCTCCGTATGGATAATGAGAACTATCTTCTCTTTCGTTTTCAAAAATCTTAATTACCTTCTTTACTAACTCAGGATACTGCTCTGCTATATTTTTTGTCTCAGATATATCTTCTTCCAAGTTATAAATTTCTACTGGGTTATTTACACCGTACCTAACGGCTTTCAACTGACCAATTCGAACTGCTTGTCTAAAGTTTTTTGGACTTCTGCCATTGCGTTGAAACTCCCAATTTAAATACTCTCTTTCTACAGGTTTTTTACCTTTTAGAACAGGTACTAGAGATATTCCATCATTTGTTTTTGGAGTTTTTATTTTTGCAACATCAGAGAAAGTAGCCATAAAGTCAACTCCGCCACCAATAAAGGTGTTGTCTGTTCCTTTAGCTGTTTTACCTGGCCAATACATAATTGTTGGTACACGTACTCCTCCTTCGTAAACATCTCTTTTGTATCCTTTTAGATCACCGTTACTATTAAAAAATTTATAATCGTGGTACTCCCCTGTTGGGCCATTATCGCTTGTAAAGACAATGAGTGTATTTTCTAGTTCGCCCATTTCTTCTAGTTTAGTTAACATTCTACCAATTTGCTTATCCAACAATGTAATTTTAGCAGCATGTCTTCTTTCTTCTGCAGGCCAACCTTTATCAGCATAAAGTTCTTTATTATTAATGTAGAACTCGTGAGCATGTGGTGCTCTGTACGACATAAATAAAAAGAAAGGTTTGTCTTTATCTACAGTGTCTAAATATTTAAATGCCAATTCAGACCTAAATTCATCTTTAGAGTCCCATTCTTTTTCGTTGTAATAAATAGAATCTTGTCTGCCGTTAATCCAATGCATTTGCTCGTCGAATTTTTCTCCTTTATCAGAGATTCCCCACTGTTCTTGGATAGCATAATCAAAACCTCTGCCATAGGCCCATGTACTTAAATCTTCTGGAACACCCAAATGCCATTTCCCAATAAAAGCCGTTTGATAGCCTGCTTTTTTCAAAACCTCTCCAAGAGTTTTATCTTTTTTTGATAGAGAAACTCTTCCAAAGTTATCGTCTTCTACAAAATACCCATTGTTACCTCTAATTGCGTTTCTGCTAGAATTAACACCAGTCATTAAGACTGCTCTTGAAGGCGAACAAACTGGACTTCCAGAATAGAAATTTGTAAATCGAATTCCTTTTTTTGCAAGTGCATCTAAGTTGGGTGTTTTTATTACTTCCTGACCAAAACAACCAAGTTCTCCGTACCCTAAATCATCGGCAAGTAGAAATACAATATTTGGTCGTTTGTCTTGTGAAAAAACAAAATTAGGGAGTAGCCCCAACATCATTAGTAGTACAAAATATTTTTTCATTTTAAATTAGATTAGACTATTTGATAGTTAAAAAAATCCATTGATTAATTGTTATGGAGTTCATTACAAAGAAGAGGCTAGTACTTAAAAAACTAGGATAGTATATTTTCAAAAATGTGCGAATATCAGTTCTGTGCTAAATTTTTGTAGAAAAATGTTCCAAAAAACTACAATGAGGTCTTTATTTCTGTTAGTTAGTGTGGCATTGAAGAAGTAATAACAGCAGTCTAGTTATCCAAAAAGGCTTTAACTAAACTGCCATTCTATAAATGTATAGGCTAGATTATTTACTTACTTTTTTAATAAGTATTGTAGGGTTATACCCTTTCTTGTCTTCGCTTACCATTTCACTTGGTCCATAATGACGCATCAGAACGTTGAATTTACCTGTTGTATTCCCTTCAATAATTGGAATATTATTTGGCTGACCGTCGCAACCAAAGCGAACAGTATATGTTCCATCAGCATTTTTTACTGGGTTCATTTCGCTAGATACATTTGCTATATCATTAAACATTCTCCCATCACCATTGTATACTGTAGCAGACCAAAAATAAATATCTTTAGGGTCTGTAAAAGTCATCTCGTAACAACCTTCTGCATCTAAATATTGGCTTGTTTGGTAAATGTTATCTTGTACCATAGCACCACCCCAGCCTCCAGCTGCACCTACATAATTCATGTATTTTGTCTGTCCGCTTTCTTTGTTACCAAATGCTTTCGATTGATCGTAACCATCACTAAAATCTAAATTTCCTGCTTTATCAATTGCTTTGAAAGATTTCATGTCCCATTTTTTCAATTTAAATGGTTTAGCACTCCCAGCTTTAATTACTAAGTTCTCACGAATATCACCATCTAATGCTCTTACAATAACAAATGCATGGTCAGTTTTTGCTGTAAGTTTATGTGTGCCCGCTCCATAAATCATGGGTTGTGTTTCGTGGTTTTCGTCAACAACCTGAATTGTTACATACCTGTCAGTTGCTGGAACTGTAACGGTAACGTCTCCGCTAGACATATCAATTACAGATACCGAATAAGGTGTGTCTCTGTTCATTCGAACCACAAATTGTTCTTCTGGGATACTACTCGGAACAGGCATTGTGAAAAATTTATTTACACCTCCCGTTTTCTTTAGTACTGCCGCCAATCTTAAATTAGTATAGGCTTGTGGAAAGTTATCTTCTGTAACAATAGTTGCTGTTTCTTCTACCTCTGTTTTATTCGAGTTTTCAGAATTTTCTTTTTTAGTACTTTCGCAAGATACCATTAATCCTACACAAAGGAGAGCACATAAAAGTTGCTTTTTTTTCATAAAATAGTGTTTGGTAGTTACTTATAAATCTTAGTTATTTTTAATCTAAAATTTACAGTTTTCTACATCATAAAGACGTTTTGAATGTTTGTTTTATTGATGTTTTTGAACATCAGTAAAATAGTTAAAACTTAACCATAAGTAAGATCTTTATAAACAAAATGAAACACAAACTTCTGTCCTTTTTTTTACTGTAGTACCTTCTTGTTTACTCTTTTATATTTTTTCATCGCTTTTAATTGCTCTTTGGTTAGGTTTTTATCTTGCAGATACCAATAAGCCCTTCTAGAAAAAATTGTATTATTGGAGAGATACTTTATCACATAGACATTTATTTCAGCACTTTCTAATTGTCTTTTATCTAGTACATGAATAAAGGCATCGAACTCTGCATAATCTGAAATAAGAGGTAGGTTTCTGTATAAATCAGTAACAAATTTAGGGGATATATTTTGTGCTGAATTAAATAAGTTGCGCAGAAAATGAATACGCTTTTGAGGAGTAATTCCATGAAACCAAACAGCATAGTATTTATAAAAATCGGTTTGATTTGCCTTTTCCAAATATTTGACTAATAACCGAACCTGATCATCAGAGTACATTTCTATTGAAGCTGTCAGTTCTTCCCAAAATGCAATATTGTATAACCCTTGATTTACTATTGCATTTATAGTATAATTCTGTTGCTCTCTTCTTTTACTTTTTAGAATTGTCAATAATTTTTTAGTAGACGAATTTTCTGCAGAAAATGCTCTAATTTCACCTACAGCATCACCGTATACCCAATGCCATAATGTGTAACAAGTCCAAGTTGCTCCAACAATAGATTCACCTTCTTCTAACATTATTGCTGTTGCTCCAGAACGTCCATCTAGCTCCTCTCCTTCCCCATGTGCATAGGTTTTTGTAATTTCTCCATATGTCAAATTTTTAAAAGGAGATTTTTTATCTGATAAAATGTTATGTAGTAATTTATAATCACTTTCTGAAAATGGAACAACTTTATTCTTTTCTAATTTTTCTAAAGTTGCTCCATTTATCATCTTAAATTCTTGATACTCACCAAACTTATTCCAGACCACTCGAACAGGTACAACTTTACATACTTTTTCTGCACATAATACAGATTGCACATCAATATAATACAACTCATTATTTGTGCTTTTTGATGTATTTAAATAATAGACTCCTGTCTCTCCTTTTGTAAGACCAGGGTGATTGAGGTAGACTTTTTTTCCTTTCGGGTCTTGAATATCAACCATACCTACTATTACAAACAATAGTAGTATTGAGAATGCTATTTGTGTGCGAGTAGTTTTCATTTATGCGTAACAACGAACTTCGAATAATGTGATATTTTCTTTGCCCCAAGTTTCTTTAAGACGTAATCTTACTCCAGTAGTTTTTACTTGATCGAATTGCATTTTAACTAGTCGAGTAATATTGTTATCTACTGAATTTACAGTTTGCCAAACTCCATTTTTTCTAACTTCTACGATTGCAGATTTTACTAATTCTGGAGGAATTCCAATAACCTGTCCCTTATTTTTCTCGGGGTTTTTATGCATCATAATCTTACGTTGAAGGTTGGTATCTCCTTTAAATTCTACGCTTGATAATTGAATTGGCGTATCCCATTCCATTTGTAAATATGCATTATTTCCTTTTGATTCCCAATGGTTTACTTTTCCAATTTCTTTTCTAGATATTCCATTTGTTAAAAGTTTTACATCACCTGAATTGGTAGATGAAGCAATGATTGTATTTGCTTTATGGAGTAAATCTTTGGGGTCTACTGCAGGGCGGTTAGGAATATAAACATCATCACGAAGTAACTGTTCTTGCAATACATCAATCTTATTATTTGCAATTTTTCTTGGTGTCCAATTGTGTTTCACACACAATGCTGCTGCCGTTCCAGATGCTTGTCCCATTAAGCCACATGTTGCCTGAATTCTTGTAGAAGATAATGCCATGTGTGTTACACTTACATTCCTTCCTGCAAACAGAAGGTTGCTAATATTTTTAGAATACAAACTTCTAAAAGGTACTTCGTAGAGCTTATTAAATTTTGCATGAAAATAACTTGGACGTTGATCTGGACTTTCTATTCCACCAGGGCAATGCTCGTCTAACGACCAACCTCCGTAGGCAACTGCATCTGGAAAATGTTTGTAGTTTTGTAAGTCATTTTGATTAAGCAGATAATCTCCCATAAACCTACGCGACTCTCTTCTACCCGGTACAGAACCGACCCAATCTAAAGCAATATTTTCTGATTCGGGGTATTTGCCTGAGTTTTTCACATAGTCCCAAACACCATGCATGTACCCCAATAATTTATGTCTATTTTCTTCTTGATCTGCAACAATATCAAAATCACTTCCTAATTCTACCCACCAGAAACCCTCTTTCATTTGCTTAATTTTACGGTCGTGCATTTTATCTGCCTCGTACTTAATTGCAAACGTTGGAGGAATATATTTTACAAGGTGTCCCATGTCTTTCGTGATCATCATTACCGACGCACCCATTTGCCAACCATCTGCTTTTTCTGGGGCAAAAGATTCTCCAAATTCACCTCTTGCTTCTCTTCCTGTTCTGTATTCTGCACCAGCTTGTGCAGCCATTAAACCATCTCCAGAACAGTCACAAAACATTTTAGCATTAATAGAATAATACGTTTCTGTAGACCCCTGCCAACATAAAATTGAAGTTATTTTATCTTTTTCAGTAGTTGCATCAATCGCCTGTGTATTCACCATTACGGTTAAGTTTTCTTGGCGCGTACAATAATCATAAATTACGTGGTCCCACATAGGGTAAGATTCTTGAGGATTATAATACCAATTCTCTATCTGGAATTCTTCTACAATACCCGTTTCTCTTTCTACTTTATGTTCATTTTTTAAATTCTGAACACCATTAACCGTTACACGAATTTCTGAAGACGCATTCCCTCCAATTACAGAACGATCGCTCAAAAGAATTGTCTTTGCTCCTGTTCTAGCCGATGCCACAGCGGCACAAATTCCTGCTATTCCTGCCCCAACTACAACTACATCGCATGTTATTGTTTTGTTTCTATTTGGTAGCCCTTTCTTCCCTTCTCCAACCTGAAACCAGTTGTCTTTATCTCTATCTCCTACATCAAAAGTAACGGTCTTTTTATCTTTAGCACTGCTTGTTAGTGGTAATAAACTCGAGGCAATTACTGCCCCAGATGATTTCTTAAAAAAGTCTCTCCTTTTCATATCAAAAGTAATATTCAGTTCATTTCATCATACATTTCTTAACCAAATATATTTAGAAATAGACCTTTTAAGATCTCTATCCATAAACGAAATGTATCTTAAAATAAATATGTCTTTTATATGGAATTCAAAATAAAAAATTTTACTAAAAGAGATTTATTACAACGCTTTTAAAGCTTCAATTTTCTGAAGAATATCAGTACTGTCATTCACTGGATCATGATGAAGTAATCTATCCATATTTTTATCTACTAAAGCAAAGTGAGACAAAGGCCAACTATAATAAAACTCATCCAAATCTGGAAATAATTTCAAACCTATTTCCTTCATATTTTGTTTTGGTTTTTTCCCTTTAGTATTTACAATAAAGCTTCTAAAGTCTGGAGGAACAAACTTCTCTATATGCTGAATTTTCGAGTTCTTCTCAAACAAAAATACTAGCTCAACATTTAACGCATCAAACTCTTTTTTTCTTTTTACCAACTCCATTACATCCTTAACACAAGGGGAACACCATGTGGCAGTTACCTCTAGTAATACATATTTTTTAGATGATTTAGCTACAACTGAATCTAGTTGATCTAATGTAATAAATTCTATCTCGGTACGTATTGTATCAATAACTGAATGATGTAATTGCATTGCATTTAAAGTACTTACTACTGTATAAAAAACAAGAAATAATAATCTGGTTTTCATAGTTGTTAATTGATTTAGGTCTTAGTAATAATTAGTTTCTGAAAACTAGCATATTTAATTTAAAACAGACACGCAGTTAACATCTGTCAACAATAATTATATAATGGAAATAAGATTTAACCAACAAAAAAAGACCCTAAATAATGTATTTAGGGCCTTAAAACCTTATTTCTGTATATGCTTAATTAACTATTATTTTCTTGTTTTGAAATGATTTATCCGTCATCTGAATACGTAGAATATATACTCCTTTTCTGAAAGAAGGAATAGGAATTCTTTCAAAATCTGATAAAATTTCTCTCATTAATTGTCCTTGAACGTTGTATATAAAAACAGATTCAATACCTTCTCCTCTAACGTTTATTACATCTTCCGCTGGATTAGGGTACACTTTTATCTTATTCCAATTTTTAGAAATGTCAGTTACATCACTTACTTTTTCTAACTGAATAGTACCAAAATATATATCTGCAATTACTTCATCATCATTTTTTAATGGAATATGAAAACGGGCATTCCCCTCTTCAAGACGTTCTTTTATTGTTACCTTTTCTGAAAGCGTTACCCATTTTCCTTTTTCTATTCCATCAATAGTAAAAGGAACAGATACCCAAGGTGATAAAAATTGAAAGTAGAATTTATTTAATGTATTCTCAGATGTTAGAAAAACCTCTACGGATAGATTGTAATCTCCTGCTTCCAAAACTTCTACAAATAAAGTATTACTTTCTAAAACAGTTGAAACTATAGGTCCAGATAATGTATCTGAGAGTAAACTATTTGATGTTGCTTTAACGTCTATAAAAATTGATGACACTAGTAAGACGAATAATGATATATTAATGTAAGACATATTATAATGCTGTTTGAAGTTCTACATCTAAGAAAAGAAAGCCACCACATGGAATTTCTACCTCTACTTCGCCAGAAGAAAAAGGTATTGATTTACCCGAAAGTATATCTGTAATTTTGACTGGGTTTACAGTATGAAAAGTTAATTTTGCAGTTTTAGCACTTGGGTTTAAATACCCTCCGTCTATTAATGTTACTCTTAAATGTTTGGCATCTGATTGTGCTGCAACCCATGCTACATCACCCTTTACATTAAGTGGAAGTAGTTTTGCTTTTTCTTCAATTTCTTCTTTAAAAGTGGCAGAATAAGAAGGTGCTGAAAAGGACGAATTCCCATCTGCAGAATAAAATTGATCTCCATCAGAAATAAATTCAGAAAGAATATCTTTATATAAAGGGTGTAAATGATCTACTAAATTTCCTCGTGGTAATTCTTCAGGTACAAAATACTTGTTTTGTGGAGGGGTAATCAATACAATACCATTCGGGTAATTTGGAAGAAAATTTAAACGTCTATCTTTTACGTTCGCTGCAATTCTAGAAAAGTCCCATTCATTTGTTGGCGATGCTGGCCAAGATCCATTTAATCTATCAAAAAGCATGTTCGTTTCATCCTTTCTGCCTTCGTCAAACCATGTTAACCATTTTACCCTGTTACCATCATGAATAAATCTGTCTGTAGGATTTACAATACTTAAATGAACTGGCGATATGCTTACAATTTCTTCTCTTTTAGGTACATAGATCACGCCTTTTTCTACCATCTCCCAAAGCACACTGGTGTACTGTTGGTCTACTGCAAAATTATTAATATAACGTGCTCCACTAGAAATATTATAAATCATCTGACGCAAGAAATGGTTAGGTAGCATTTGGTGTGAACGCTGACGTAATCGAATATAACTTGGGTTGTCTCTTGCACTTCTTACACCCCAATTATTTAAAGCTCCACTAGACCATACTCCCATTCTAGCAGCAATAGAAATTTCCATTGTTTTGTCTGTGGTTTCTTCCATTGATGGCACAAAAACATCAGAAAATTCTCCATTTAACACCCTAGACCAAAATGGTTTATAAATAACCGATGACCAAAATAAATGCTTTGTACGGATACTTATTGTAAGGTTTTTATCTTTTCCATATTCTGCCAAAGGATACAAAAGATCGTTCATTACAAATTCGAACTCAGAAGATGTACTTTCTAACTCTGGATAAATAAAATTAATCCGTTTTCCATTGGCCGCATCAATAATTTTTTTCTTAGTAGCTACACTATAAAAATAAGGGTCGTTTCCGTGTCCACCCCATGTATTTAAACCAATTCCCTCTTCATAAAGTGGCGTTAAAGTCGTAAGTACTTCTTCTTGCGACAATGTATAGTTTTTTCGGGCATCCCTTTTATTTTTATATGTCTCATTTTCCATCTCAGACCTGTCCCAATTTTCTACTTTAGGCATGTGCTTATTGGCATAAAATTGCGCACCATAAGTATTGGAATTCATTTGCTCTATTATAGGTCCAGTATATTCATCCTTTTCATCAGAAACAAAATAAACCTCTAAGGGTACTCTTTCCCTATTTGGGCGCTGAAAACTAGCTACTTGTTCTCTAACTTTCGTTGAGTTTTCTAAAATTTTAGCAATATTTCCCGGAGGATCTAATGCAGGAAACTCCTCAATCCATTCTTTATTATTAATATCTATAACATGAATACAAGAACCTCCACTTTGTGCACTCGCTAATAATAAACGGTTGTTTTTAGTATCTTTAAAAAGGTCATTATATGCATATTTATTGCGTATTATCGTTCGTTCTCCATCCGCACTGAATGTAGTTGAAAAAAGAAAAATACGTGAACCAAATAACGTTAAGTAATGCGTTTTTCCATCAAATTCTATTACTTCAGGTTCTACTATTCTATACCCAAACCTATCGTACTCTTTTTGCATATCAGGAAAGAATACATAATCACGGGTTTTTTCTTTTAAGTCATATACCTCAAATTGAGAATCGGTTACGGCAGTCGATGTTCCCAATAATACTTTTACTTTACCGTCTACTTTAACCACATTTAAACCACCTACGGGCTTTCTTAAATCTGCACTTACAATTTCGTAAGGAGTATCTTCAAAAGGATTAAAAAAGTATAATGTTCCATCACCAGCGTTGCCATTATGAGCTCCTTGTACTAATAATTTTTCGTTTCCTTCTTCATCATAAAACTTCTTCAAAAAGTTATTAATGTGTTTCTTTCCTGTTGGAATTACATCTTTGCCCCATGCCTTATCCATTGAATAAGATGTGTTTTTTACTTCTTTTTCTAGTATACCCTCTTTATTGATATACAGAATACTCATTTCGAAACCTCCGGTTACAACGTATGCATTTCCTTCGTGATGTGCTACAGTAACCGAAAATAATGGTGCTTCTGTATGCTTATATGACCAGAGGAGTTCCCCATTTTTATCAAGGCAATATAACGTACCATCTGCATTGGCTGCTAGAATTTCATCGCTTCCATCTTTGGTAATATCTTCGCACCAAATATCGTGATTCGTATAGCCAGACAACTCATTCTTCCAGAGAATATTCCCATCATAATCTACTCCCATAAGTAAACCATCATAATCACTTGCAACAATATACGTTGTTTCATCTCTTACTGCTGTACTTACATTTAATATTGTTTTTCCTGTCTCAATACTATATATATGCTTTAACTTAGGGTTAGAAATTACCTTTAAATGCATTGCATCTTTAGTATTTGTTGGGTCTTTTTCTATCGCCCAAAAGTTCGTATTATCAGCAGACCAATCTAAGGATTCATTTTTATTAAAATCATAGCTAAAACCTTCTTCTTGTGCTCGTACATCAATTTGGATGAGACAAATAATAGCTATTATTTTTAATAATTGACTGCATCGATGTTGTACTATATTTTGTGTAATTGTAGTAAAATTCAATATCATTTCAAGTGTGTGCTTTACTGGTTAAAAATAGATAGAGTATTGAAATTTGACCCTTTTCTATAAGAAGCTTGTCCTTACAGATACGTAAAGTGTACCTATCTGTGTATTTCAGAATTTTGTGCTTTAAAACTTGATTTAAACCACATTAGCGTATAAAAAAAGGACTAAGATCGAAATCCTACTCCTTTTATTTTTCTTTTTAAAAAGCACTTATCTTAATTCATAGGTTTCAGTTTTTGAGTAATCTCCACCTCTTAACACTACAAAATCGTGAAGTATTTGCTGTAACTTTTCTTTATTCTCTGAGGCTAAATTGTGTTCTTGCTTACTATCATTTTTTAAATTATAAAGTTGAAAATCTGCTGCATTTCCAATTTCTATATTTACTTTTTTAAGTGATGCAGGACCTTTATAAGGAGGTATTAATACCCAATCTCCTTGTCTAAACATGGTTCTTGATGTAGCCTCTAAAATTAACTCTTCTCTCCCAACGTCTGATGTGCCTAAGAAAGTAGCCAATAAATTTTGTGCATCGTTTGAGGGTACATCTACACCTACTAATTGTGCTAATGAAGGCAGTAAATCCATCTGACAAACTAATGCATCCGAAACATTTGGCATAATTTTACCTTTCCAGTAAGTTATAAAAGGTACTCTTGTACCCGCCTCAAAAAGACTGTATTTTCCACCTCTTAAACCTGCTGTTGGTGTATGTGTTCCTAGTTTTTCTTCGGCATCATCATAATAACCATCATTTAAAACAGGACCATTATCACTAGAGAAAACTATTAGTGTATTTTCTAGTATACCTTCCTCTTCTAGTGTTTTCATAAATTCTCCAATCATCCAATCAGCTTCCACAATTACATCTCCGCGAGGCCCCAATCCTGACTTTCCTACAAACCTAGGGTTAGGTGTTCTTGGCACATGAGGTTGCTGCATTGCATAGTATAAGAAAAATGGCTTCTTTTTATGCTCTTTTACATACGTTTGTGCTTGTGCTAAGAAATGATCTGCCATGTCAACATCAGACCATTTTGCAGACGTACCTCCTTTCATAAATCCTATTCTCGGTATTCCGTTTACAATACTGTTATTATGTCCATGATGCCACTTCATTGTTGTCAGCTCAGGATGAGAAATTGCAGTTGGTTCTCCTTCAAAATTTTGTTTGTAATTTATTTCAATAGGATCATTAGGATCTAAACCTACAACATCTCCATCTTTTATATATACAGTAGGCACTCTATCTTGTGTTGCTGCCATTATATAACTGTAATCAAAGCCAACTTCATTAGGTCCAGGCGTCACTTTTTTGTTCCAATCTACATTTCCATCACCTAAACCTAAATGCCACTTCCCTACAATTCCGGTCTGATATCCCGCTTTTTTAAGCATTTTTGGAATAGTCATTTGGTTTGTACCTATTATTAAAGGAGCTGTTCCAGGTAATATTTTTGCATTTTTATTTCTCCATGGATACGCTCCTGTAAGCAATGCGTACCTACTCGGTGTACAAGTAGCCGATGAAGAATACCCATCAGTAAAACGTAAACCACTATGGGCCAAATTATCTATATTTGGCGTTTTTAATGCCTTCGCTCCATAGGCTCCGACATCTCCATATCCTAGGTCATCAAGATAGATAAAGACAATATTTGGATGTTGTTTTTTATGGTCTACTTCCTCTTTCTGTTTAACAGAAGAACAAGCAAATAATCCTATAAAAAGAATGGTTAATAAGGTTAACTTTTTCATTATTTCACTTTTTTATTTCTTGTTTTAAATACTGCTTGGGCATCAGATAGATCAACTACTTTCCCTTCTTCTAAAGCAGCCCAAACGTTTGGTAATTCTGTTTTTAAAAAAGCTACAAAAGCTACCGATTTAGGAGCTTCTGGCTTCGAATTTTCAAACCCTCTATCTGTATACTCATTCTGCCATTCTGCCATATATCCTTTTAATTGGTCGCCTATTTTTTTGTATTTCTTATCGTTAATTAAATTATGTAATTCATGTGGATCTTTTTTTAAATCATACAATGCTTCTTTATCTTTTGTTGATGCAAAAAATACAGATTGGTACGCATCTAATTTTCCTTCTTTATTTAATTTTCTCATTACATGAACTGCAGGGCGGTTGTATTCCAAATAGGCTTGGTGTGCATCATAAGGAACATCTGCAAAGTAATTCTTAATGTATTTATAACGTTTTGTTGTAATAGCTCTTGATCTATCCTCAATCTCATCCCAAATGTCTCGGGCAGAATACACATAGGTTCTTTCTTCTTTATCAAAAATTGAAGTACCCGTTGCATAGGTTGGTAATTCTGCTCCTGCAAGAGAAAGTATAGTGGCAGATAAATCTGAAAAAGTAACTAACTGATCATCAACTTCCCCTCCTTTATACGCCTTAGGATACCAAACAATAAGTGGTATTCTCAATCCAGAATCAAACACATACCCTTTACCTCTCACATTACATCTTCCGTTATCTCCTATAAAAATAATGATGGTATTATTGTATGTTCCATTCTCTTTTAGTTCATCCAAAAGTAATTGCATTTCGCTATCTGCATACTCTATCTGGTCTAAATAAGTAGCCCAATCTACTCTAATTTCTGGAGTGTCTGCCATAAATGGAGGTAAGACAATATCCTTAGGATCAACTGGGTGTGTAGATTTATTTCTAATATCGTTCCACCAGTTTCCTCTATGAGTCACCTTTAATTGTACCTGTGCAAAAAACGGTTTTTCTTTGTCTTCTGTTTTAGCAGATTTCACATTAAACAATCCAAAATTATTTACCCCATCGTATGTACCAACAGGTTTGAATTTAAAATTACAATCTATTTTTTCACCTTTTGTAAATACATTTTCATTACCTATAATAGTCTTATAACCAACATCTTGAAGCAATTTAGTAATAGGTACAAATTTTTTATCTAAAGGTGTATTTCTATTACTTCTATGGTTTTGGGCATTGGTAATATTTTGGTGGACGCCTACCATTAAAGCAGACCTACTTGGTGAACAAATAGAGTTTGTACCAATACAATTTGTGTACTTTATTCCTTCTTCGGCTAGTCGGTCAAAAGTTGGTGTTTTCACTGCTTCCATTCCATAACAAGCCAAATCTGTACTAATGTCTTCTGCCATCACCAATAAAATATTAGGACGGTCTTGTGCATTAATTATTTGCCCACTAAATAGCAGTACAAATAATAGGTAATAATTATTCAATTTCATTTCCTTCGGTATTAATTTGTTTAGTTTTACTGAAAACTAAGTTCTCCAATGGTTACATCTTTCTGTATAATCTGAGATGCATTCCCTTTATAATCATTATTATGGAAGATAATATCTCTTGAAGATTTGATTCTGAAAGCAGGATTATCTGGATATAACATTGGGAATGTTTCAGTCTTTAAAATTGTATTACCAATAAATTTTAATCCATCAGTATTGGCAATTTCCAATATTAAATTATCAAAACTCTTAAAAATATTGTTCTCAATTGTGATGTTTGAAAAAGCATAATTTTGGTTGTCATCATCTGTTACTAAACGAATTAAACCTCTACTATGCCCGCCATGGTTACAATCCTCGAAAATATTACCCACAATAGTTAAGTTAGACTGACTCCCAGATTCAAACCATTTCCCACTCTCTACTGGAATAAGAATTGCTTCCATTTCTGTATGGAAATAATTGTCTTTTACTAAGGTCTTTTTAGGTGTTGATAACAGTAAACCTCTTGCTCTGTTTCCTCTAAATGTATTTTTCTCAATCACTACTTCTGGATAGGCAGAGAGGTTCTCAATCAAATCACCTGATTTAATTACAGCTGGTATTTCTTCTTTAAAAGTAATCAGTTGGTATCTGCTATTAATCACCTTAATCGTTGCTATTGTAAGTGTTTGATAAGGGGAAAAAGAATCATCTAGACGTACTAAACCGATCGTATCATTTTCCTTTCCAATTATAAAGCCTTCTTGCTGATGGTGTCCCATTCTGATTCCTAACGTATGCTTTCCTTCTACATTAACTACCTCTTGGTATGTACCATGTATGTTTACTGCATCGTCTAATTGATTCTCGAAAAATGAATTTCGTATTTCAATTTTACCTCTACAACCAACAAAGTGGGTCGCGTCTGCGGTAGTAGAGACTACTTTACCTTTTGATGGGGTAATTACTAAATTAGTTAAGGTAATATTAGAAGAGTTTTCTGCAATTAAACCCATTCCACCTGCATTAAAAATCGTTACATTCTGACATAAAAAACTGTCTGTATTTTTTATTCTCAATGCAGGAGCAACTCTATTTTCCCCTTGTGCACCTTTGGTTGTTAATATTGAACCAATTGGAGGTAATGCTTTTTTATGATTGTAAAATCTTAATACTCCCGGTTTAATTTCTTTTACTTTAATACGATCCTTAAGGCCTATTTTTCGTAAAGTAAGGTCTTTTCTATCTTGAGTGTATTTATAATTTATTGATTCAATTTGGTATTGAACTGTACCTTTTTGTTTAGTTGAAATTGGCGTAGAAATTTCTGTATTAAAAGCTACAGCTCTACGTTTTTCATCAAATAGTATGGTTTGTCCCAAATTGTGCTCATAATATTCTTTGATAAAATATACCTGCTCGTTTCTTATTTCATAAGGATATTCCTCAGAAAATTTAACATCAAAGGTGTGTTCTTTAAGATCTTTATCAATAACTTTTCCTTCACTATGGAAAGAGGTTGCCCAATCAATTTCTACATTCTTAATTTTAATATTATTTCCGTCTTCCACTAAAAAAGGAATCATCTTACCATGAAAAATAAAAGTAGAACCACCGCCATTAATTACAATGTTCTTTTTACCAATTAGTGGGAATGCTGTTTTTACAAAGACATCTTTATGGTTTGATATATAACAAAATTTCTCTAATCCTTTATCTGGATAAAAGTGGTATACTCCTTTTTCAAAAAAGAAGTGACTTCCCTTTATACTATTTGCATTCTGTACTTTATTTAATACATATGCAGTGGCATCTTGAGTGATATCGTCTGTATTTTTAATTATAATTTTTTCTTGAGCAAAAGCAATACACGTAGTCAATAGGAATACTAAATTAATTGCTATTTTATGTAGTCTATTCATCTTTTCAGTAGGTTTATTGTTTAGAAAAACCATTTAGAATTCAATTTTCTTTATGGTTCTTCTACATCACAAAAATGAATAGAAATAAATAGAGCTTAGTACTTACACGTACACAAGGTGTGTCGATACATACAAAAGTGGATTATCTTATCTAAAATGAGCATTTTTAAGTATTCTATACTATCCTCAGAATTATTAGACATAAAAAAAAGGATACTTTATAAAAGCATCCCTTTAAACTATATAATCTAACTACTGTCTATGGTATATATAACGTCATTATTATCTTTTAAGATTTACACATTATGATATTAAAATATCAAAATATAACTTTTAATAGTTATAGGAATAATTAAAATCTTTTAATTAAGATAATCGGGTCTGTAAAAATTAAACATAAAAAAAGAGCACTCCATTGGAAAGCTCTTTTCTATATAACTACTATCTATACTACTATTATTCTATCTACACATTGTTTAACGTAGAAGTAAAATAGTATGACTAGCAGATTTTAACTAAATAGTATCAAATTCTAATTTTTATGTTATACCTCTACAGTTTTTGGTTTCTCAACCTCTTTGCCGTATTTCCCTGGTGTAACGCCATAATGTTCTTTAAACATTCTACTAAAGTGTGTTCTGCTCTTAAAACCTGTTCTTAAATACACTTCAGAAACGGTTAGCTTCTCATTTACTATAAACTCAGCTGCTTTTTTAAGGCGATACAATTTTAATAGTTCATATGGTGTATAGTTTGTAATTGCTTTTACTTTTTGGTAAAAGTGTGTTCTATTAAGGTGCAGTTCCTTGATAAATATATTGATATCTAATTCTTCATTATCAAGATGTTCCTCCATAAGTTCGTAGAGCTTCTCCATAAAAACTCTATCGCTCTTATTGTTGTTCTTTTTTTCGACTTCTACAGGAAAATCAATTCTAAATCTTTCTCTTAGCTTCTGTCTATTCTTTAATAGCATCTGCGTAGTAGCTACTAAATGTTTTAGATCAAAAGGTTTGCTAATGTAGGCATCTGCCCCACTTTCTAAACCTGTTACTTGATCGTCTATAGAAGATCTAGAAGTAAGTAACAACACAGGAATATGACTAGTTCTTACATCCGTTTTAATAGCACTACAAAGTTCTAAGCCGTTCATCTCTGGCATCAGAATATCACTAATAATTAAATCTGGCCATTCTTCTTCTATCTTATCCATACATTTCTTTCCATTCTCGAATGCTGTTACATTAAAAAATTCAGAAAGAGATGTATACACAAAGTCTCTTAAATCATCATTATCTTCTACATAATAGATGTTTAATTCTTTCAATGTTTTGTCTATAAGATTTGTAGGAAGCTCAAAACTATTTGGATGTAATTTTTGCTTTTCATCATCAGATTCAGAAGTTAGAATTTCATTAAATCTATTTTCATTAAAGGTATCGTCTTTACTTACTTGTACAGGAAGGAGGACACTAAAAACTGTACCTTCTTCTTTTGTACTATCTACAGAAATTTTACCATAATGTAACTCTACAATTTTCTTCGAAAAAGCTAAACCAATTCCAGAACCAATAGTAGCCGTATTTATTTCTTCAGATTGATAATACCGATCAAAAATATGAGGTAAATCTGCTTGATTAATTCCAATACCTGTGTCTTTAACAGAGAAAAATAGCTCTCCATCTTTAATACCATAACTTAATGTAATCGCATCTCCTTTTTGAGTGAACTTAAAAGCATTATTTAATAAGTTATTTAAAATGATTTCCAATTTTGGCTTATCAGCTACGACAAATAACTTATTAGCTTCTCCTTCTATTTTAAATATTTTTTCTGTGTGCTCTGCTAATTGATCAAAATCCTTTTTCACTTCAGTAATTAACTCAGTGAAATCAAAACTTTTCATTTTTAATTTTAAAAGACTCTGTTCTGCTTTTTGGAAATCTTGTACCTGATTTACCAATTGAAACATCTTTTTAGATTGTCTTTCTATAAGATTAAGATGTTGAAAAGCATCTTGATTAGACTTAAACATTTTAAGTAAAATCTGTAAAGGTCCCACTATTAAAGTTAGTGGTGTTCTAAACTCATGAGAGATATTCATAAATAAGCGAATCTTTGTTTTATTCAATTCGTCTATTCTATTTCTCTCAATTTGTTCAATATGTAACTCGTGTTTTAAAGTATTTAAACGAAGCAAGAATTTTACAACAACAAATAAAATTAGTAATACAATTATTACGTATAAAATATATGCCCAAACTGTTTTCCAAATTGGAGGGTTAATTACCAACTGTATTTCTCTAATTGCCGACCATTCTTTTTTAGTATTCGATGTAGAGGCTTGGAAAGTATATTTACCAGGGGGCAAACCATTAAAGTTGGCCACTTTCATCTCCGAAGTTGTTATTACCCATTCTTTATCTTGGGGTAGCAATCTGTACTTTACTAAATTGCTTTTAGCATTAGAAAAGTGCAAAGAAATAAGCTCAATAGAAAATACATTCTCATTATAATCTAATTCTATTTTCTTTGTTTCGTTTAAGGCCTTAGTAAGAATTACTTTATTATTTAAAGTATCTAATGGATTAATGGTTTGATTAAACACCTTAAAATCGCCTAATAATAAATTAGATAAAGGTACTTCATTTGTAATCTCATCTGGGTTAAAATAACACACTCCATTTCCACCGCCAAATACCATTCTACCATCTTTTAAGTACCCTTCTGCAGATACAAATGGAGATACTATTACACCATCTTCAATAGAATAATTTCTAAACTTTTTTGTTTTAATGTTAAACTCATTTATACCATTATTTGTAGTAATCCATAAATTATCTTGCTTATCATACAATATAGATTTTACGGTATTATTGTCTAGCCCCTCTTTCTCTGTATAACTTTTAAAAGTACAAGCTAATTGGCTGTTTTCAACTTCACAAATACCTCCTTGTTCAGTTCCTATCCACAGCTGACCATTGGGTAACCTTTGAATACAAGACACAAAGTTACTCGATAAAGAATACCTATTTTCATCGGAATGAACAAACTGTTGTGTTTTCATTTTAGCTAACGTTCTTTTAGGATTGTTATTTAACCTAAAGAGACCATCTTGCTTTGTTCCTATCCAAATAAAATTATACTTTGGATCTTCATAAACGTAACGTAGCTCTTTAAAAGATTTACCTGAACCTACAGGATATTCATCTATAAATTCTGCACTACTTACAACTCCATTTTTTTCTATTTTCAATCTAAAAAGTCCTTCATTACATCCCATCCAATGGTAGCCATGTTTATCAATAATTAATGACCTCATCTTAACTGTTGATAAATTATTAAGTCCTTTATAACGTATTTCATGCCATAACGAACTCCCTTTGGCTTGGTAAAGATAATTACCTGATAGTGCATTTTGTCTTATAAACTGCCCTCCCTTTTGGTCCATAATTAAAGAACCTGCTGTAAGAGACTTAAACACTTTCAAGTTCTTAGGTAGTTCTTCTATTTGTCCTGTTTTAGTGTTAAAATTGATAAGGCCTTTAAAATGGACGTTTAAAAGAACATTTGTACTGTCTAAAACATCAATATGTAAAATCTGATTCGAATTAGATTGTTTAGATCCCCCTGTGTTTAAATTAGAATATTTAAATTCTTGGTGCTTTAATTGTAAATGGTAGAGACCTGTACTAAATGAGCCTACCCAACAACCACTTTTAGCATCAGGAAGTAAAAAACTCACCCTACTTAAACCATAATATTTTTTATCAGTAATTTGCTTTAATGGCTTTCTCTTATCAAGAAAATCGTTTGTAGTAAGAACCGTTAATCCCTCTTCTCTTTCTCCCAACCAAATATTTTCTTGTTTATCTACATAGACCGTTAAGAACTTTTTATTTAGAAAGAACTTTCCTTTCAATTTATATTCTTTTTGTTGGTCTAATTTCAATAATGCAACACCAGAATTACCCAAGCAATAGATAGTTCCTGTACTGTCTATAGCCAAATCACTTGCTCTAGGAATTTGCTTTTTTAATAAAGACGTAAGTGTTTTGGATGGAATATCTACGGCAAATAAACCTTTAGAGGTTGCCAATAATAATTTATCTTTTGTTGTCTTAACAGCCTTATAAACCACTGTTTTTTCAGGCATCTGAATTGTATTCTCTAACTTTGTTGTTTTTTTATTAAAAAATAATAATCCTTGTGATTCAGTAACACAAATCACGCTATTTTTTAGGGGTAATATTTGCCTTACAATTGGTCCAGATTTCACTCCTTTTTTAGAACGAACAATATAGACTTGCTTAAACTTTTTTATTGTATAATTATAGATATTTACACCATGGTCTGACCCTATCCAGATGGTATTATTTTCGTCTTGAAATAAAGAACGAATACGATTACTATTTAAGTAATGAACAGAATTTGTATTTCTGAAAGTTTTAAACTCAAAGCCGTCATAATAATTTAAGCCATCAAAAGTTCCTACCCATAAAAGACCATTATGATCTTCTAAAACAGAGGTAACTCCATAATGAGATAACCCTTGTGGCATGGAATAACTATTTATTAATTTCGGATTAATTCCTTCGTCTTGTGAAAAGGATTTAATAGGTAAAACTAGAACAAGGAAGCAAATAAAAAAAGTGCAAAATTGTCTCATAATCTTTGTTTATCTAGTACATACAAATAACGTATGATACTTTTGTAAAGTGTAGTATTTAATAGCTGATTAATAAGTATATAAGTCGATTTCTATACAGATGTTCATCAATAAAAAATATAATTATTTATAGTATCAAATATACGATTTTATGTGTATTAATGATACTTATTACTTGAAAAATATTTGATTTTTAGATATAAAATAAAGTTTTTTTACAAAAAATGTGTGCCTATCTTGTAGCGAAGATAAACACACACTTAAATAGTATTTTTATAATTTATTACATCTCTGATTTTGGTATAATATCAAAACCTTTATTGTCTTTTATTTTTACTTTTTTAGATGATTTATCATCCAATAAAATCCCATTTTGTTTAGGTCCTTTGTATATATTATTACTAATTTCTACTTTCTCACAGTTTACAAAGTCAAACATTGGGCTGTCTGGAAAAAGAGGTGTGAAATCTGTTGTTTTTGTAATCGTATTTCCTTTAATCAATAGGTCAGAAGTACGGTCTGCTCTTACAATTCTAGCATCAAAAGTATTTATTGTATTATTGATAAACTTTATTCCTTTATCATATACTTCTTCTGTAGAAAATTCTTTTCCTAACCTTGGAGTTATCCACATTACGGCATGTTCTTTTCCCGCTGTTGCACAATTTGTAAATGTATTGTTCTGAATTAACACATCTTCTACTCCTCCAGATTCAAACCAATAATAGGTTTCTCCTCTAAACAAAATTGAAGACATCATTGAAGAGAGATTATTGTTTTCGATAACTGTTTTTAAAGGCGTTTTTAATACAATATTTCTTGCTCTATGATTCTTAATTTCGCATCCTCGCATTGTAAAAGTAGGGTTCCAGGTTTTGTTCTCTAAAACATCTCCTTTACGTAGTGTTATAGGTAAGTTTTCTTGAAAAGAAATTTCAGAAAATGTTGAATTAATAATTTCTACGCTATCTACTGTATTTACTTCTGCTCTTGACGGGCTTGGTACATGAATAAACCACATTTCATCTCCTTTTCCAGCAAATTCAAATCCTGTTTGTTGAAAATGAGCCAATTTTACCCGTACCGTTTTCTCATCTACAATTTCATCTACCAAAACGTATGTTCCGTGTACATTTGTACCATCATCAAGCATATTTTCAAAGCGAGAATTTTCTATTAAAATATTGCCTTTTACATTACAAAAATGAGTTGCATCTGCTAAGCTAGAAACTACTCTATCTGTTCCGTCTTTAAGGTAAACACCACTATTTTTTATCGTGATATTTTCAGATTTTTCTGCAAGAAAACCCATTCCTAACGCATGGTGAACAATAACTTTATCAAGAACTACATCTTTAGAACGAATAATATGAAAAGCCGGTGCATATCTATTTTCTCCTTTCTTTCCTTTAGAATGTACAATTGATCCTACAGGAGGGTAGTATTTCAATTTCTCATATATTTTAAGATTCCCGTTCTGTAATCTCTCTACTCTATTTGGTTTACATGTTTGGTCAATTGCACCAAATGTTACTGCTTTTGTAGTCTTATTAAAAGGTAATGTGCTTCCTAAAATTGAAAAGTTAAAACCATCAATTGCAGGAAAAACTATTGCTCCTCCCTTTAAATTCCAAGAAAATCCCTCTTTAAACGGTTTAATAATTCTCCACTCTTCTTTTGGATTCACTTCAATTACCTCGCCTTGAAAACTGAATGGAATATCCCAATCTACATTTATTCCATTTACAGAAACATTCTTACAATTATCAAACTGAAAAGGAAGAATTTGTCCATGAAAAATAAAGTCTGAACCGTTCCCTTCTATTGTTACTTTATCAAAATCTTGGAGATGAAAGGCTATTTTTTTAATCCCATTCTCATGGTTTGTGATATAGCAATCCTCTTCGTAAGCATAATCTGGAGCAAAGAAATAGGTCCCTTTTTCAAAAACGAGTTTTATTTCTTTACCTTTTACTTGTTCCAAAGCTGTTCTCAACGCTAAAGTTCTGTCTCCTTTTTTCGGTTTTAAAACTATTACCTCTTCTGCGTTCACAGAAAATGAGAAGACAAATACACTTAAAAGTTGTAGTATAATTTTTTTGTAGTCACACATAATATTTTTTCTTATAAATCTAGTCCTGTCCCTTGTAAACTGTAATCTCTACTCCAGAATAACTTCCAAGGATCGTTAGTTTCTTCTTGGAAAGTTTGCATTCTTTCCTTCATATCAGCCAAAACTTCTTTGTAGTTCTCATTATTGGCTAGGTTGACCACTTCATCTGGGTCATTTTTTAAATCATACAATTCAAATTCATCACGTTCTAAGTAATCTTTTACTGTTCTTTTTCCATAATATTTAGCCTCTGTTCTGTTTACTTGTTGCCAAGTAGAAGATACCCATAGATCTGAAGCAAATGGATAATCTAATTTATGTGCAATGTTATAGATCAGTTTATAATTATTATGTCTTACCACACGCATTGGGTAATACATTGTTATTTCATGAAAAATATGAGAGGCAAAAATTTCATTAAAGCCTGTAGAATCCTGATTAACTAATGCCTTTTTAAACGATCTGCCATGAAACGCTTGTTCTTTATATTCAGCACCTACATAATCGAGAATAGTTGGAGTTAAATCTACCCAAGAGATCATTGCATCGTTTGTTTTTCCTTTTTCTTTAATGAAAGGGTCTCTTATGATACATGGTAAATTCATACCTGGTTCGTACAATGTTGTTTTTGCTCCAGGAAATGCTACTCCATTATCAGAAATATAAATAACAATTGTATTCTCTAATTTACCAGATGCCTTTAAGTTTTCCATTAGTCTACCAAAACCTTGATCTATACGAGAAACACTCTCATAATATTGAGCTAATTCTTCTCTCGATTCTTTAGAGTCTGGTAAAAACGAAGGTACAATCACATCTTCTGGTTTATACGCTACAGTTTTTACACCTTTATAACCTTCTCTTTTATTGCCAAAACTATTAGGATCGTACCAATTAGAACCTGTTGATTCTCCTCTGTGTGGATCTCCTGTACAGAAGTACAAAAAGAAAGGTTTTTCACTCTCAAAAACTGGCTTACATTTGTCTGCCATTTGTACCGTGTTTCTTTGATTTGCCTTTAGCGTAGTTTCAAAATGAAACACCTTTTCTGGTGCCAAATGGTACTTACCAATTCTTGCTGTATAGTACCCTTCGTCTTCTAAAAGAAGTGGTAAAGATTTCTCGTTTTCATAGGTGCTAAAATGATGATAATCGTGCGTATGTCCATAAGAACCTGTGGCATGTCCAAACTTTCCTGTAAGGATAACAGACCTACTTGCTGCACAACTTGCACTTGTACAATATGCATTATTAAATGTGGTTCCTTGTTCCGATAACTGATCCAAATTTGGTGTCTGAATCACATCATTACCATAACAACCAAGAGCATCTTTACCGTGGTCGTCTGCAACAAAAAGAATAACGTTTGGTTGGCTCTTTTTTGTTTGATTTACCTGTGTTATCTTCTCAATTTTCTGACAAGAAAACGATAAAATCATTAGACACCCAAAAAATACGGGCAGTAGCCTCTTTGACTGATCTTTAAGTTTAAAAAATATCATTTCATCCATTTTTATTACTTTTTGATGGTATAAACCCCCTTTTATTAGGTATTAGTAAGGTCTATATTACCCAATAAAAAAGTGTATCGCTCAATAATTTAAGTGTACTCAGTAGTATATCAGTAGTATTTTAAAAGCACTATTTTTTTAAATTATAATGCTCCAAACTCATAAGAACCATGTAAACTATCTGCTGTATTTGCCTCAATTGAAAACCCTTTTTCTAAAGAATTTATTCTAATTAATGCAGTCCCTATTCCAGCTTCTGCCTTCACCTCTCCAACATTCATCAGTTCTATATCTCCATTGAGTTTTATATTAATTTTTTGATCATAATCTGCTACCAAAGTTCCATTTTCATCTTCAATAGAAAAGTAAACAAACACTACATCATTTACATTAGATGCAAGAGCTACAGTACTTTTATCAATGGTAATTTTAACCGATTTAGGTTGCTTTGGCGTTCTTACAATATCTGTTGTAATTTCTTTTCCATTTATATAACCTACAGCCTTTAGAGTTCCTTCTTTAAAAGCATTCATTTTAAAAGTAAATGGTGGATGGTTTAAGTTCGTTGAAGCTGTATTTTTATCAGGTTTTTGCGTACCAATTAATGTATTATTTAAGTACAATTTCACCTCATCGCAGTTACTAAAAACACGTAGATTTAGTGGCGAGTTCTTTTGCCAATAACTACCAATTTTAACCATTGCAGGGTGTGCTTTTGTTGGCGATCTCTGACTCTGATAGAAGTAGTAACTCCATTTTGGTAAACGGAAAATATCCATTAATCCAGAACTTTCAATATCTGGGTGGTACCCTCTAGTGTAATCGTACATTACCCAATAACTGTCTGCAAAAGCAGAAGTTGTCAAATTATCATTATGAGCTTCTTGAACATTCGTTACTTGTTGCAATAAACGTTTTTCTCCAAACGCTCTTAACTGACGACTACTTGTTTTAAACCTTAAATCTTTAGACATTTTATCTTGGTTTAAACCTGCATTATTAGAATAATATTCCCAATCTCCATATTCAGAAACTAAATAAGGTTTTTCTACATGTCCGCTGTTTTTATGGAGTATTCTATGCTGACGTGCTTGTAGATAAATATCCCAACCATCTGCCATCCACCCTGCAGTAAAACATTGGTCTCCCGGATATTCTTCGTGAGCAACCGCAGATAGCTTTTCTCTAAACTCTAAAGGCATCTGTGTTTCGTTTAAAGAAACTTCCCATGCCATTACGCACGCATGGTTTCTATCTCTTCTAATAAGATCTCTGCTTGCATTAAACATCTGATTTCTAAAATCATCTGATGGGTTATAATATTGCCAACCTAAAATTGCGTCTAATACTACCAACCCAAGAGAATCACATGCGTCCATAAATGCAGGAGACTGCGGATAATGTGATAAACGTACATAATCGAAACCTGCTTTTTTTATTTTTATAGCATCTCTTACTTGAGCATTATCAGATAATGCATAACCAATAAAAGGATACTCTTGATGTCTGTTGACTCCTCTCAAAAATGTTTCTTTTCCATTTAGATAAAAAGAAGTCCCTTTAAACTCCATTCTACGGATTCCAATTGTTGTTGTTTCTTCGTCTACTAGTTCCTTTCCTTTATAGATTTTAGTAACAAGAGCATATAAATTTGGGTGATCTATCGACCATAAATTTGGCTTCTTAATGGATAAATCTTGCTTTAATGTATGGCTTTTATCTTTTAATAAAGTGAATTTCTCGCTTTTTGTTTTTGCTATTACTTTATTCCCCTTTAGAACTTCCTGAACTACATGTAACTGAGATGTATTACCTAAATTACTAACGTGTGTTTGCACACTTACAATTGCTTTTTCTTTTGTAGCTATTGGGTAAGTTACAAAAATACCACCACCAGCTACTTTATTTTCTAAGATTGGGTGTGTGATATGCACTTTATTTTTACTAATTAACCATGCATTTCTATATAGCCCACCATACATATTAAAGTCTAATCGCTTTAAAGGTTTAGGTCCAGTTACCTCATTATCTGTATTATCTAAGCGGACTACAATCGTATTTTCACCTTTTAATTTTATTAAACTTGTTACATCGACTACAATTGGTAAATATCCTCCTTGGTGTTCTTTTACTAATCTTCCATTTATCCAGATTTGAGTAAAATTCATGGCGGCCTCAAACTCAATAAGTAGCTGTTTATCTGTTGCCGATGCAGGTATTTCGAAATCTTTTCTATACCAAGAAATTCCCTGCCATTGGTTATTTACTGGTAATGGTTCTAACCTTGTAGAATGGGGTAAACGTACTGCTTCCCAATTATCATCGTTAAAATTATTGGCAATAACTTCTTCTATTTTAAATGATAATGGAGCTTCTTCTTTTATAAACTTCCAATTGTTATTAAAGTTATCTCGTTCAGCAGCCATAAGTTGACCACTACTAAGTATACTAAAAAAAAGAAGTAAAAGAAGTGTTTTAAAATGGTTTTGCATTTTCAAGAAGTATTTGATTAAGTCTATTCATTTCACTTCTTCAAAACTAAAAAACACTTCTCTCTATAGTGTAGTTGATTATAAAATTGGTGTATCTCACAGTACAAGACACCCACAAACACAACCTTTAAAACCTACTTTATTGTATCAAAATGAAAGATTTGCTACTAAATACCCTCCTTCTAACACCTTACTTTTAATAAATTTACAGATACATTTCTATTTTATGATATTCTCTAATTTTAATAATTCATCTCCAAAAGCTCTAACAGAATTTTGTTTCAAACCGGTATTATACTGCATATTGCTTGATAACTTTGGGTAATCAATCATGTTTTATAAATAATTATGATCTCGTTTTATCTTGAGTAGTAATTTAGTATTGTAAAAAGTAATCTCTCATAATTATTCCTTAAAAAATCGTGTATTGAACTTATTAAGTATAGTAATAGATAAGCACACTGACTAATTATTATTGAAGAAAAGTTCGATCATAAAACATTAACACTTGTTATATGTTAATTAAAAAATGGTAATAATACTATATTGATAATAAGTGGGTTAAAAACATAATCAACTCTTATCAAATTAAAATTCAATTAATCATTAGTTTGAATTTATAAATAATCTAAAGATTTTAAAAGCAAAAAAATACTGTACTATTTTTATAGTTACTAACGTATAAGAATACAGGTATTTATTCAAAATAAGGAATTCTGAAAATATAAAATGTAGATATAATAAGAGAAGGTGTTGACTTAAAGAATAAGATACTTAAACGATAAATTTAGTACACAAAGAGTCTTCTTTATGTAAAAAAACACTTTTAAATAAAAATTAAAAGTTTGATTTACAGGGACTTACTATCAAAATTAGCATGAACAAAATAATAATATTTAAAAGTAGTATTTTTAAATATATATTTTAACACTAAAAATATGATTATTCATATTTATAAATTAGGGTTTTCATTTTAAAAAAAATAATTATAATAAGGAATTGTAATTCATTATTAACTTAAAATAGTTCTCTGAACTTAACATTATGAATATTTTTATTGTTGTACAATTCTAATTTTATTTAAAAGAAATTTAATATTAATAGATTTCTCATTTTGTAAAAATAAAAACAATTTCATAGAATTGTATACACAAATTATTAAAACCATTAAACTAACATAATATTCTAGTATTATTATCCAATTAACTACTAATTTTATTTAACTAAAAACTAATGAAATACAATTTAATATACTCCTTTTTATTTCTATGTTTTATAGAAATAATATTATCATATGTATCAAATAATTACTTATTGAAAGATAAAATATTTATAGATAGTTATGAATATTTATTAGGAGAAGAAAGGGTAAATAATTATTTAAAAAATAAAGTAAATAATGAATATATAGAGTATTTAAAAACTCCATTTAATATAATTTTTAAAACTTTATTATTATCAATTATGGGGCTTTTTGGATATATAATTCTAAAACTAAAAATACATTTTTCAAAATTATTTAAATATGTTCTATTATGCCAATACATATTATTAATACCAATAGCGTTAAAAATAGTATGGTTTATTTGGATTGAAAATCTCGTATTTATAGGTGATTTTTATTCGTTCTCTCCTTGGAGTATGAGTTATTATCTGAAAGAAATTTCCTTACCTTCTATTTTTATAAACTGGGGTAAAGCAATCAACTTTTTTTACATATTATTTATTCTAAGTTTATCATATTATATACAAAAATCACATTCTAATATATCGTTAAAACAAAGTATTTATGCCGTTATAATAGGTTATACACCATTCTATTTAATAGGAATGACCTTTCTAACTTTTGTCTTAAAGTTATACACTTAGCCTTAAAAAATATCTAGATAGAACTGGAGTATGCGAAAATCCATAAAAGAGTAGCAATAACTAATTAACCCTAATTTAACCATGAAAAAGTTAAAAACTAAACAAATGAAAAAAGTAAGAGGAGGTCTAATTCACGAAAGCTGTATTGATATCATTGAACATCTTTTCAATACTGGTCATGATGATCAAGCTTGGGGAATAATTAAATCAGATGTCTATTATGTTTGTTAGAACATAATTGTAAGTCAAATAGTAATGAGCTTGCTGCTCATTACTATTTAGATCAATAGATATGAAAAAGAAATTATTAATTATAGTATTACTTATATTTCAATATTCTGAAATACTAAGTCAAATTATTACTATTGATACTGCAAAATTTTTTATTGAATATGATTATTCTTATCGAATTAATAAAGGATTTGATCAATATGTGAACGAATTAATAAGTTTATATATTGGTAATAACTCTTCCATTTCTCAGACAAGTAATGCATTCAAAAGTAATAAAATTTTAAGAGAAGCTAGTAAAAATGGATTGAATTTATTTAATACAAAAGGTAGAACAATGTCTAAAGTTCATGTATATACAGTTCATAAAATTCATGATTCTTTATTTGTTGATCATACTTTACCTAAAATAAAGTTTAAAACTCCTTCTTATAATTTTGAATGGGAAATAAAGAAGGATAAAAAAATAATATTAGGCTATGAATGTGTAAAAGCTGAAGGTCAATATGGGAATCGGAAATTCATTGCATGGTTTAGCATTGAAATACCTATTTCAGATGGTCCATATGTTTTTAACGGATTACCAGGTTTAATTTTAGAAATTTATGATGAAAATAATGACCATATTTTTACAGCAAAAAGAAAAGAAATTTCTAACGAAGAAATAGTACAAAGTTTTGGGTATTTTAAATATAAAAAACCTGGTAAATGGATACAAAAAGAAAAAGAAAAATATAAAAATTTAATTAACACTGGTAGAATATCATACTTTGGACATATTCAAAATATTGATAATGATAGCCCAGAAAGAAGAGAAGAACTTTTAATAAGAGCCTCTTTAACTAATTCTATTGAACTATAAATATAATGAGAATGCACTTTCGAATTTTTATTATAATGCTATTACTCTCATCTTGTCAACAAAATGAAAGTGATTTTTTAAAAAACATAAATAGTTTAAGCTTAATTCAGGTCTCAAAATCAAATGATTTTAACTCTGACAAAACTATATATACTTTCTTTAACACAACCTGTCATTATTGTCAAATTGAAATAAAAGAAATAAAAGATAATTCAGAATTAGAGTTCAGAGATATTTCATTTATTCTTATTTCAGACGAAAATATTGAGGTATTAAAAGAATTCATTAAAACCGAAAACTTAGTTAAGATCAACAATATAAAAATTTATAAATGTGACGAGCTTGAATTCTTTCAAACATTCCCTGCTTCAAAAACACCAACCTCATGGGTGATAGAGAATAATAAGTGTATTTACAGGGAATTAGGGTGGACTCCTATGAAAAAACTTTTATCAAAATTTAAAGAATGAAAAATATAAACTACTATAGTAACTTTTTTTTTCAGCAACATGGATTTAGTGATTGTGGAATAGCTTGTCTCAAAACAATAATAAAATTTTATGGTGGTAAAAATATTTCATACGAAGAATTGAGAATCTTAAGTGATACAAACGAATATGGAACTAGCTTGGATGGATTAAGTTGTGCATCAAATTCTTTAGGTATTGATTCTGAAGGCTATGAATATGACATTAAATCATTAAAAGAAACGGATAAACCTTCAATTCTATATGTAATAATAGATAAAAATAGAAAACATTATATTGTATGTTTTGGATGGGATACAAAAAAACGAAGATTTATTATTTCTGATCCCTCAGATGGTGTAAAATATTATACTGAAGATGAATTACTAAAAATATGGGAAGAAAGGATTTTATTAAAAGTTAGTCCTAATAGTAATTTTCAGTTTGAAAATGATAATAGTAAAAAGAAACTAAAATGGATAATAGATTTAATTTCAAGTGAATTAAATATACTTTTTGTTTCTTCTTTTTTAGGGTTATTAATAGCAATAATCAGCTTATCAAATAGCATTTTCATTAGAGAATTAATAGATAGTCTATTACCCAAAAAAGAGTATGATACAATATTCGAATCATTGACTCTATTAGCAATACTTCTTTCATTTAGATTGATACTAAACTATTTAAGAGATAGACTAACATCAATTCATACTCAAGATTTTAAAAATAGTTTAATTTCATTTTTTTATTCAAAAATTATCTCGCTTCCTATTAGTTATTTTGATTTTAGAGAAACAGGCGAGGTCATTTCAAGATTAAATGACACAAAAAAAATCCAAAAAGTAATAACATCAATATTAAGTAATTTTACAATTGATGTAATTATTGTTGGGGTTTCTTCATTTTACATCTATACTATTTGTCCTAAGATTCTATATATACTTTCCGGTAGCTTTTTAGCATATATTTCTATTAGTTATTTCACATATAATAGATTTATTAACTTTAATAAAATCAGCATGCAATCATTTGCACAATCTGAAAGTCAATTTATTAATACAATTGAAGGTATTAGAGAAGTTAAATCAAATATTAAAGAGCTTTTATTTATTAATCTTGGAATTAATAAATTCAAAATTTTACAAAAAAAGATCTTTAAGTTATCTGTATATCAATATCTTGTAGCATCTCTTTTAGGGTTTGTAGGCTTACTAACATATATTTTAACAATCTATTTTGGAGTGAACGAAATAGAAAAAGAAAAATTAAGTATTGGGGATTTAATGGCAATTATTTCAATTATGATAGGATTGCAGAACTCTATGTCTAAATTATCTATGATTAATATTTTAATAAGTGAAGCAAAAGTATCTTTTGATAGAATATTTGAGTTGGCTAATATTAGAAATAACAAATCTAATGAAACAATAGAACTACCTGAAATTAATACAATTACATTACAAAACCTTACCTATTCATTTCCTGGTTCAGATATTTTATTTAATACTATCAATGCTAATTTTAAGAAAGGACAGGTTAGTTTTTTAATAGGAGAAAGTGGAATTGGAAAATCGATAATATTAAAAGTAATACAAAAATATTATGAAATATATGATTCTAATGTTATAATAAATAATAAGGTTAGATTAGATAAAATTGATATCAACCAATGGTTAGGTTGCGTTGCTATAGTCAATCAAGAGCCCTATATCTTTAAAGGTACAATTGCTGAAAATATCTCTATGAATTTTAACCTTAATAAAGACGAAATTAATAATGTTATAACTTTTTGTAAAAGATATGGTTTTGACAATCTCTTGGAGAAATATACGATGTCTTATTTCACTAAATTAGAAACAAAAGGAATAAATATATCGGGAGGTCAAAGACAAATAATTGCTTTTGCAAGAGCAATTTATAAAAACCCCAGAGTTTTGTTATTAGATGAACCTAGTTCAGCTCTTGATGATAAAACAGAAGAATATATGATGGAGATAATTCAAAAGATAAAACAAGATAGAATTATTATTGGAGTTACACATAGAAGAAAAATACTTGAAATTGCAGACGAAGTCATTAAAATAGAAAGGTTTAAAGAAGTTGAATTAGTATAACAGAATAACAATTATAAAATGATGCCTAAGTACTAAAGTTAGTTTCATATTTTTTATTTTTTTATCAATATTCTTCTTGAACTATAAATTTTTGAAGCATGAAATTCCTTTTCATATTAATTATGATCACACCATCATATAGGTTATACTCTCAAACTATTTATGGAACAGTAACAAATGAAAAAGTTAAACCGATTAGTGGGGCTTCTGTGATTGCTTATAAAACTTATAACGAAAATATTTTAGGATTTGGAATATCTGATAAAGATGGACTCTTTAAGTTTTCTTTAAAAGAGAATCAAGATAGTATACGGATTGTTTGCAGGTCGTTAGGTTATACTTTAACAGAAAAAATAATTAATGTTTCAACTAAACCTATTCATTTTACATTAGCAGTTTCTAACCAATACTTAAAGGAGTTAGAAGTTAAGGCCAAACCAATTACAGAAGAAGGAGATACATTAAATTACAATGTAGCTACTTTTGAAAAAGAGGGTGATGAGTCAATAGAAGATGTATTAAAAAGAATGCCAGGAATTGATGTGAATGAAGATGGAAAAATATCTTATCAAGGTAGAATAATTAATAAGTTCTATGTTGAAGGTAAAGACCTAATGGGAAGCCAATATTCGATTACATCTAAAAATTTACCTAAAAATGCTGTTGTATCAGTAGAAGTTTTGAAGGATCATCAGCCAATAAAAATGCTAAAAGATGTGGTTTATTCCATTGATCCAGCTATAAATATTGTTTTAAAACAGGGAGTAACAATTACTGGGAATATTGAGTTAGGGGGAGGTATACCCAATATATGGTATGGAAAAGTAACTCCTATGGTATTTAATAAAAAACATCAAACAATCAATGTTTTATCTTCAACAAATAGTGGACAAGATGAATTAAGTGCATTTAATAGTGTTAATCTTTTCGATTATTTAGAGTTTGGATTTATTGAAAGTAATCCTCAGTTTTTACTTGGAAATACTCCATTAGAAAGTTCTTTGTTTAATAAGTCAGAATACAATAACCATCGAACCCATACTGCTACTACTAACTACTTAACTGGGTTAGGTAAAGGTGATCTAAAAGTAAATATAGATACATATTATGACTCACGTTTTCAAGATTTATCATCAAATAGCATTTATTTTATAAGAAATGATACAATTGAAATTCCATTTTCACAACATTCTACATTTACAACAAAATACTTAAAAACAAGATTAACTTACGAGCATAACTCTGAAAAGAATTATTTTAAAAATGATTTTCATTTTAAGGTATCGAATAGAAATGAAAATTCTGAGTTTATCCAAAATGAAGAATATATCCCTCAGACTGCAGATAGATATTTTTATAGTATTGGAAATAAGTTTAGCAAAGTGCTAAAATTAAGAAATACATATTATAAAATTAATCTATATAGTGAATATACTAATACTCCAGAACAGTTAAATTTTATTGGAGGACCCCTAATGGATATTGAAATATTTAGAAACTTAAATAAAGTTTATCAAAAAACTCATCAAAACAATGTGAAATTTTATATCAGCACGAATATCATAAAAAAATGGAAGCGTATAACTTTTGATACTAAATTTAGTTTGAACTATGAATGGAAAACTCTTTCATCATCAATTCCAATCAATTCACTAGATGAGAATAATATTTACAATAATAAAATGGAATATTTATCAATTATTCCAATGGTTAATCCTGCAATAAATTACAAACATAAAAACGTATCATTGACCGTAAACCCTTATATATCCTTACAGACACGTAAACTAATTAACCATTTATTAAATGAAGAAAGCTTCGTAAAACAATTAATATTTGAACCCACAACTTATATTAAGTACAATACTTTAGGGGTTAAACTAGAAGGGAGCTACAAATATTCCAACAATTATACTGAATTACCTCAGATATATTCTGGTCTGATTATTAATAATTATAATAATGCTAATCAAAAAAACACTCCTATTCTAAAAACAAAAGAGCATTCATTTAGAAGTAATATAAGTTATGAACTTACAGCCGCTTCCCTAAATTTATATGCCAGCTATGAATATAATATTACCAATAAAGATTGGATTCAATCTTATGAAGTGAGTGAGGATGGAGTAACATTAATTCAAACAAAATATTTAGATAATAATGACGGAGTAAATCAGAAAATAAAAAGCAACTTTGATTGGTTTCTTCTAAGTACAAAAACAATGATAAAGGGTAATATTGAAATTGGTCAAAATGTAGAAAATGTTATTTTAAATAATGAAGTGAATAAAAATACTAATAGTCATTTGAGTTGGAGAGTTATGTTAGACTTTCCTGTAATCAGAAACTTAAATATTTCTACATATTTAAATGAATATATCTCTAAAAGTATTTACAAAGAACAGAATCAAGTAAATTGGAGACAAAGAATACTCGGAATAGAACTTCAATTTTCTAAAAAGAAGCATTTATTTAAATGGAGCAATAAATGGATTACTCATACTTTTGTTGATAATGATTTCTTATATATGGATTTATCTTATCAATATAAATTTAATAAGAAAACAAGGTTAATATTAACGGCTCAAAATTTACTAAACCATCATTCATACACACAAACTACTGTAAATTCTTTTCAAAGTAACCTATCTTATTTCTATTTAAGACCAAGACAGTTTATGGCACAGATTAAGTTCAAAATTCATTAGTTTTTTTAAATTTGATTTCACTCCGTTTTTTTTTCCTTCCATTCAAATATTTAAATAACTCTTTTCCAGAATTACAAACTCATAAAATCAACTGTAATTTACATCAGGATATTTAAAAACCATTTGATATTAATTCGTTTAATTGAATCTAATTTAGGCTGTTTAGTATACAAGAACTAAAAGAAAAAGTAATATGTTTTACCAAAATTTTGTGATGGTACTCTTAGTTCTTTATAATCCACAACATTTAGTATAAGTACAATAGTGGATTAAAACCTAGTAACTTTTCAAATGCCAAGATGCTTAACTAAAGTAAAAAGCGATTCATGTGTAAATCTAAACCGCTTTTACTTTTATTCTTTTTTCGTTTCAAACTTTGGAATAAAATAGTTCAAGCAGTAAAGCATTGCTCCATAAGTAAAAATGAGTGTAGGCATATTGGTATTAAACCCTAAATCAAATTCTGGAATACCGAATAATTCTCTAAAAGATTCGGTAGCAATTAATAGCATAAAAATTATTCCGTAAGCGAAAACTGAGATGATCGCTATTCTATTTTTTGTAGTCCTAATAATTCCTTTTTTTGCTTCTTCACTAAAGAAGTACCATAAAGCAACAATACTAAATATTGCTTCTATAAGAATAGCTAAATAAGGATTAGAAGCATACAATCCAAGACCCGCTTGCATTGTATCTGCACCAAAAATATGATGCATATGACCTGAAAAGAAATCTAGAATAAAGTGGATAGATACTAAAGCTATACTTACTAATCCTATTGTGGTACTTTTAAATAGAAATTTCCCAATTAGGAATACAATTGCTAACCAAAATAATTGAGGGAGTAAATCGTGACTGTATAACATATCTACCACCATATTACTTAAAGTGGCATCAAATGCATCACTTGGATTAGTTGGTTCAAGCCCTAAATAGTGAAAAGTGAACCATAGAAAATCTTGTAGTTGTGATATAATTAAAAAATAAAGTAGCGTTCCTTTCGGGAATTTTTGTTTTGCAATTAATGCTGTAGTAAAATGACCTGCTAACATAAATATTGATTTATTTTATAATTTTGTTTTCAATTCGATAGTAATAATACATATTACTATCGAATTAATAGTAATAATTAAATAAAAATGAATAATAAATTTCGTTCAGGCTGTCCAATCGCTTCGACTTTAGATATTGTTGGCGATAAGTGGTCTTTGTTAATTATCAGAGACATGCTAATTAAACACAAAAGAACATTTAAAGAGATATCAGATTCAGATGAAAGAATTGCTCCGAGTATTTTGTCTGCTAGACTTAAATTGTTAGAGTCTTATAAATTAATTACAAAGAGAAAGCTTCCTGAAAACAAAAAAGAGAATATTTATTTACTTTCGAAAAAGGGAATTGATCTAGCTCCAATAATTATCGAATTTACTTTGTGGGGTGACACCAATCTGAGAGAGTTCAATAACATAGATTTAATTGATGGTCTTAAGGCTGATAAATCAATGATTATTGATACTGTTCAGAATAATTATAACTCAATGTTGATTCAATTCGTGTAGCTCTTCTCAAACGGTATACAATGTAAATGTCAGTTGTGTTTTGGTGAAAAAAGTCAGTTTTCTATGTAGAAAATTATAGCTTTTGGCTTGTATTTCAAACTTTATTGAACACCTTTTTTTCTATTTTGAAATTGGTCAAATTATCAAAGTATACTGTCATACCATTTTCTATAAGCACTTTTTTGTTTTTTAAACCAATACCTATGAATTCAAGATTTAAATTTAGTGCAGTCTTTAAATCCCATAGACCATCTCCAACAGAGATTATTCTGTCAAATTTTTCGGTTTGATAAAATGATTTAGCCGATTCAATAGCTTGTAGTACAATACTTTCTCTGTCTTCAATAGTATTAGAAGCGGTTAATTGCTCATTATTATATTTCAGACCAATACTATCTAACTTGAACATAGCTGGTATTAACAGTGATCCTGTTGCATAACAAACTCCAAAATCAGTATGTTTTTCAATGTATTCGACAGTTTTTTGTGCCCCAGCGATTTCAGTTATGGATTTAGTTTTAATGAAGTTTGATAGAAGTTGCTCAAATTCTTCAATTATACTTTTTGAGAACGCTTCTTTTTTATCGCTTTCGTAGATTTTTTTAGCAATGAAAGAGTCTGTGTGGTGTTTATATTCTTTGAAGTTGGAGTCAATATTTTGAACACCTAATTGTTTTAATGAGTGTATAAATCCTTTTTGATGTACTTGCACACTTTCTGTTAAAGTTCCATCGATATCAAATACGATTAAGTTATTCTTTTTCAAAATTGATTATTTAAAAGTTAAATGTGTAAAACAGCTCGGCTATGTAATGGGTTTTAACTCACTTTTAGTAGAAGATAAACACGCCTAGAGATCCTTTTCAAAATAGTGATATTAGATTCACCTAGTACTTAAATTTTGGCCTTTTAAGCCAATCTAAGCTCTAATTATTATAGGTAGTTTTTTAATTCTATTTCTATTAAATCCTCAATTGCAATATAACCTTCATATTCATGATCTTTACCACCAAGGATGTAAATTCTATTTTTGTAACTAAATACGTTATAACTTTTTTTCTACCGAAGATTAAATCATTATCATATCCTCCAATAAGATATATTTTATTTTTAATTATAGTTGAAGATGCTTCTTTTTGTTTATTAGAAATTTCATTTATCAGCTGATAATATCATATACACAAACAACTCCGTTTCTAGTATTAAAGTTAGTTTTTAAATTTCTTGATGAATTTAAGAATGTGTATATCTTCCCTTTATATATTTCTGCTTCAAAGTCATATGCTCAAGATGGCATTTTTTCTTTCTTTTTGATATCGAATTTTAATGTTTGACATTTTGATGATGCACAGGAAGATAATAGTATTGCAAAAGCAAGAAATAAATATTTTTCATTTTTTTTGTAATTAATTACAGCGTTTGTGTATATGATTTTTGTCCCGTTGGGCATTGATTATATGCCTTGTTATAAACACTTCATACTTGAGGTATGCTTGATGTGAACAGGTGCTTAATATTCTAGTATCCAATTGAGTAAATCTTTCTTGTTAACAATGGACCAACTATGTGGGTGTCTTTCACCATTCGCTCTATAACCTTGATTAGATGTTTCTATATATTCAAGGTTGTTATATCCTTTATGTATTAATTCTTGAGAAAGCTCTTTAATATAAAATGCATTTAGTTCTCTATACTCTGTGTTTCTGTTTTTTAGCCACCACTGTAAGTCTGGCTCTGTATAGAATCTTAGTTTTATATTTTTTAAACTATCAAAATGTTTAGTATAGTTTGTTTGGTGATTAAATATTGAATATTGTTGATAATTGGATATGTTGATAGAAGGTTTGTCAAATCTTGATTCTAAAATTTGAATTATCCAGTTAGACTCTCGAACGGAAATTTTCGAGACATTCATCTTTATGTTATTTAATGAAGTATTGTATAAAGCTTGAAGATCAAGAGGTGAATCAATTATAAAAACTCCTTTAGGTTTAATTTTTAAGTTTGGTTGATTGATCAAGAATTCAGTAATACTAAGTGCAACATTTCCTCCACTAGAGAACCCTCCAAAATATATATTTTCATTAGGTAAATTATTTGAAATTATAGCAGTTTCAATAAAATCTCCAATTTGCTTTTTTTCTTTGTCTTCTAACCACAACATTTGGTTGAAATTAGTGAACATTACAGCTATACGGTTCTTAATTGCGATATCTATAATGTCAAACTCAACTTTAATATCTTTCGCTTTTTCGGGAAATCCACCAAAAAGGATTAAAACTCCTTTTGGAGTATTAAGCGGTTTATATAACTCGTATTGTTCATCGATTACTATTTCATAATCATTATTCTTATCCTTTCTTTTGAAGCATGAGGTTACTATCAAAACACATAAAGTTATAATTGATATTTTGAATAGTTTTTTATTCCAGAGATAATTTAATTTCATGTTTTAAAATGGGATAATTCTAGAATTGTTATACTAAGCGTTGTAGCTCGTTTTATAGTTTTTATTTACAATTGAAAGGCTAATTAATCCACCTATGAATAAAATTGCTCCTCCCACAAACGGAAATCCTGCCCCTACCAAATCTTCAAGCACTGATGAAAATAGAAATGGTAAACAAAATAACATACCAAGTCCTCCAAAAATCATAGCTACTAAAGAACCTATGTATGCTATTACATGTAGTATAGGCTGAATTTTAATTTTTTTCCTTTCTGTCATAAATACATATTTTCTTAACTGGTGGATGTCTTTACCCGCATATTTCTCTATAGTCCAGTCTTTAATTGGCTTTGAGTTTAATCCTAATTGGAAATCTTTCAATAATTGATACCATTTGTGAGGCAGTAAAATGAAGCCAAATAAAAAAATCACAACACTTGGCAATGAAATATTACCATTACCGATCATAAATGACTGCATCCTTATTTCGTCTACAGGTGTCATTTCATAACCTAAAAGTGAGTGTTTTAGATCATGAGATTCAAATCTAGGTACTAACTTTAAATTGTGCCTGTCTAAACAGTCTGCAATTTCTCTTCCTAACGTTCCTTCTTCGAGATGTCTTAAATTGTCAATTTGCTTTTCATACGCTTTCATGTCATGAAATTGCTCGATTAACCAAACTGATAAATGAAAGGAAACCTTGATTATAAAATTTGGTACTTGTTTTATTTTCTTCATCTGCCTGTATTAGCTAAGATTTATAAGATGATGCATCTGATAATGGTATTTTGGTAAGCTTTCAAAGTCTGTTTTTTTGACCATGGATTTTATCACACTCTTTAATCAAATAGCTCTCTATCTAAAAGCATATATTTCTTGGACTTGTCAATTTTAAAGTTCTCGTATAAATATTTTTCAGAAGTTATCTATTTTGACAGCGAGACTATATTTGAATATAATTCCATTCCATCTTCTAGTTCATTTTCACTAATACTATAACAATCTATAGAGTCTATAAATCGGTATTTTACAGTTTGTCCATAGCAATTAGTGTAAGTATCTTCAGCCTTTTTTGCTTTTAGTTCTGCTATTTCATACGCTCTTTCAAAAGAATCTGCAATTACCAGCATAATACTTTCTTCAAATGCTTGATAGTTTTTCTCATAATTAGAGTCTATCAGTGTTTTATCAGGCTCCCCTTCTACACTGAATCGATATATATTTTTTACCCCGTAAAGCATATTTTGTCTAATGAGCTACAACAATATACAAACGTATTACCGTTTATATATTTTGCTTTTTTTTTAATTTTATTTCTAAGAATAAGGCGATAAATTCATGTTTGCACTAATATCTTACAATAAAAGTTATGTGATATTTTTCACAAAAATTATTTATTGTATTTCTCCATTTTTTAATACACTTCTATTTTTGGAGATGCAAGTTTACTTTTTTTGAAGTATTAGTCGCCAGTAAAAGAAGTTTATTAACCGTATGTAAGGTGTTAATAAAAGAATTGAAATACAAGTTTATTTCCTATTTGTACAAGCCATATTGAAGAACATTTCATTAAGCTGATCATAGAAAGTCAATAGTTAATCAAATGGTTTTTAGATACAAAAAAGTACGATAATGATATACTTTGAAAGTGATCTTTGGTGAATCAATCAAATTAAAAATGCAGCCCTATTAGTCTATTTCAATAAAAAATACCATCACTATCTAAACATCAAAAATTAAATCAATATTGAACCAAGAAATACAACCAAAAAACCACAGAAGACATACTTCAAATTTTTATACCTTTACTTTACGGTTGTAATATCAATGAAATAAGTCTGAAATGAATTTTATCTAACTTTTATTATTGACATCATCGAACAAAACATAACCAACAATTACATGATGAAAGCGACTAGAATATATGTAGGTTTACTCTTTATAGTTTTACTATCAAGTTGTGCATCTACTACAAGAAATACTGCCAAATCTAAAACTACTAAACAGCCTAATATTATCTATATTCTTGCAGATGATCTTGGGTATGGCGACTTAAGTAGTTACGGGCAAACAAAGTTTACTACGCCAAATATTGATAACCTTGCAGAAGGAGGAATGAAATTTACACAGCATTATAGTGGTTCTGCTGTGTGTGCTCCATCTCGATCTTCATTAATGTCTGGTCAGCATACTGGGCACACGCCTATTAGAGGAAATAAAGAATTAGAAACGGAGGGACAAACGTCTATTCCTGCTGCTACTTATACAATTGCTGAACTACTAAAAGATGCCGGCTATACAACTGGTGCTTTTGGCAAGTGGGGGTTAGGTGCTATTGGCGAAGAAGGTGATGCGATAAACCAAGGTTTTGATGAGTTTTACGGTTATAACTGCCAAAGAGCTGCTCATAGATATTACCCAGAATATATTTGGCATAACAATGAAAAAGTATTTTTAGAAGGAAATGATTGGACCAATAAAGTGACGTATGCACCAGATAAAATACAGGAGGCTACTTTACAATTTATTGAGAATAACAAAGACAATACTTTCTTTGCTTATGTTCCTTTGATTTTACCACATGCTGAATTGATTGCACCAGAAGATTCTATTATTCAGAAATTTAGAGGTAAATATCCAGAAAAAGCGTACGACAAAACGAAGAGATATGTATCGGATTACGGTCCTGATATTAAAAAACAAATGTACTGTCCGCAAGAAATTCCGCATGCAACTTTTGCTTCTATGGTATATAGAACAGATATCTATGTTGGGCAAATTATGAGCAAATTAAAAGAATTGGGTATTGATGATAACACTATTGTTATGTTTGCTAGTGATAATGGACCGCATCAAGAAGGTGGTGCAGACCCTAAATTTTTTAACAGTGGAGGTAACTTAAAAGGGATAAAAAGAGATTTATATGAAGGCGGTATACGTACTCCTTTTATTGTAAGGTGGCCTAAGAAAATTAAAGCGGGAAGTACTTCAGAGCATGTATCTGCATTTTGGGATGTAATGCCTACTCTAACAGAACTAGTTGAAGTAGAGAATGCTACTGAGAACGATGGAATTTCTTTCTTACCTACGTTATTGGGAAAAGAACAAGTAGAACAACACCCCTATTTATATTGGGAGCTTTTTACCAAAGGAGGCCGTCAGGCTGTACGTCTTGGAGATTGGAAGGGTGTGCGCTACAAGGCTACAAAGCCAAATGCAAAAATAGAATTATACAATCTTTCTTCTGATCCTGAAGAAACAAATAATTTAAGCGATCAACATCCAGATGTTGTTGCTAAGATTGCCGAAATTATGAAAGAGGCAAGAGTAGAATCTTCTCTATTTCCTTTCTTTGATCAGAAGTTAAGTAAAAAATAAAAAGAATCATAAGTCGAATTGATGTGTACTAGACTACTTAAAATATAATTATTTTATGCAATACAAGGGAGCTTCATTTTGAAGCTCTTTTTATTTTTAAGAGAATATAAAATCTTATTTTTCTTATTTACATTCTCTACCTTTCCTTGCATTATTTTTAGTTTAACAAACACTACACCAACTAGTTAACAATCATTAAATGTAAAAATTACGCATTTATAAATAAATAGTATAACTCAGAAATAAGATACAAATAAAAAACTAAATTAAAGGTAAGAAACTCTCATATAAATAAAATAGACTAATCCATCTATCATCATGAAAATACTATAATTTATATTATAAATTTCAATTCGTAAAATCGAAATAACATACACATTTTAAAGCAGTTAAAACACTATAAAGAAGAATCAAGAACCTTAAAAAGTCTTTACAATAGTAGCAATTTTTAAGATAGTAAAGTTATACTCTTTGAGTGTATCACTTTCTTTAATGAGAAATATAAATACCACATTTATTTATGTTTTTCAATTATTAATTTAAGAGGCTTCTAACCGCTCAATCAATACTTTTTGATCGTATATGCAGCTCACCAGAAACGTTAGAAGCCTCTCCTTAATCACATCAAAAACTAACTAAATTTTAGTACCAAATTGAGTAGATTAAAAAGAGGCTTTATTTTAAGGTCTTTTTTTGAGAAAGAAGTTTTGTGGCATGTGGGTTACCTACTTAAAACCTCCTAATATTGGTAGTATAAAAAGTATAACGTGCTGTTTCTGTTTCACCTTCATTATTAATAAAATACCAATTCTGTAAAGCGGTATCAAATGGGTTTTTAAGAATATGAATAGATTGTGCTGGTGTATATCCTTCTGCAAGAAGAAAAATCTTATCTCCGTTATTGTTCACAGCTTCATCTATTATAATTACTGCATGTCCTGGGCTTCCTGGAGTAACAATTACATCTCCTATTTTAACCTTATCAGAAGTAGACACCTTTTTCATTTCCTTATTAATAGAAATTGTTCCAGCATACATATAGACATAATCTAGGTATTTTCTAAAAGCTGCATACGTGCTATTGGGAGAGCTAATTGTTTTAAAAGTTACTTTATTTCCACTTACAATTGGTCTAATTCCCTTTTTATACTGATTCCAAGCGTAAGCATGTCCACTAGTAAAATGAAAAGTGATCTCATCAAATCTTTTTTGCTCCCATAGATACTCTGCAAACAATCTTATTGCTGCATCTGCACATTGTTGTAAATCTTTCTTTCCAACGTCATAGTTGATAATACCTATGTGCTCACTTTGATTATAAATTTCATCTCCATCATAATCTAAGATTGGGGCACCTTTGGGTAAAAGAAGCATTGCTCTTAAAAAAGCACCAAAACTATTGTCTGCTAAGGTAGTGCGAGTATAATTATTAGGCGTAGGTATTCTCCCTTCTACAGAATTTTCTGTGTCTTGTGCTTTTGCAGTAAACATATATACTGTAGAAAAGAGTGTGAAAAACAGGGCTATTGCTGTGCTAAAGGTTAACTTCTTCATTGTATCATTCTTGTTTAATAATTGAATGATACAAAAATGAAACCTAACTATGCATTAGATCTGCATTAACGATAGGTGGTTACTTTCTAGCGTTCAAAAAGTTTATTATTTGCATAAGGTTACAATATCATTTTGATGTAATTTGATAGAAAATTTATTTTGATAATAAGGAATTGACTTTGGTGATACAGCACAAAAAATCGCACTCCAAAAGAATTTAGTCTTTTTAAAGTGCGATCAATGGTAAGGTAGATACGTTTAATACTTAAATGTTCTTTTTAGTAACAGACGATTCACTTCCTTGTGTAAGATTTATTTTTGCTTCGTCACTATCATACAATATAATTTGTGAACGGTCTTTGGTGTATCCCTTTACTTCTTTGGTTACAACAGCATTTACATAAGTATCATGACCAATATCGAGCGTTAACTTTTCTACAGGAACAATTAAGTTAGGTGCAATTTCATTATTCAATCTAAAACGATCGTTTCCATTGTTCTTCTTAATTTCTAACTCTTTGATAAACGCATAGTTACTATCATTTTGAGATAGAAACACATTTGCATCATGCCCTAAATATAATTTTAAGCAATGAGCTGCAATAGATGCTACCGTTATAATTGGTCTATCACCAATGTGCATGTGTAAATGATCTATTTCTAAAAACTGTGCAGACAGCTTAGAATCATTGCCAGAATGTATATCTAAATCTTTTGCTGAATTGATAAAACCATTGGGGAAATTAATGATAGCTCTATCTCCTGTTGAAATTCCTTTCAAAGCATTAATAGAGATGTTGATCTGCTTTTCTGTAGAGTAATTATTAATTTTTAGTGTTTTACCTTCTATCGTAAATTCAACACCATTCGAAACACCAAAATCTCCATTATAGATATTAATTGTTGCATCGTGTAATACTTCTATAGTTGAAAAACTGTTTGTTTGTTCAATGTCAGAAGGTGTATCATTTGGAGATACATCATCGTCATTCCCGCAAGAAAAAACACCTAGAAGTAATAGTAATAAACTAAAATACGTTGTAATTCTTTTAACCATAATTATTAAGCTTGTACAAATAACTTGCAATAAATCACTTGCTTAAATATTTATCAATAAAATTCTTTTAACATATCCCAATTATACCTTTTGATGCTTTATATACATTGATAACAACTAAAACAATGTATTTACTTAGATTCTCTTTCAATCTTTGCCAAGCCTGGCTCTTTTACTTCTGCCATTAATTCTAATAAATCTGTGTGCATTTTGGTCGCTATTTCTTTGTATTCAGGATCATTGAATACATTGATAAACTCGTTTGGATCTTTTTCTAAGTCAAATAACCATGGTTTTTCTTTTACAGATAATACTAATTTGTATCTGTTTGTAACACCAGCTACCCAATGTCCTCCAGAAGTTCTGTAATAAGTTAAACGATTATCTATTTCTACTTTATGCTTACTTAAGAATGTAGAAGCAGCATTATAGCCTTCTGCATTTGGTATCTCCTTTTGTTGCATGATGCCCAAAATAGTTGGGCCAAAATCTGTGGTAACATACGCTGCATTAATTATCTTCCCTGCCCTTATTTTATTAGGATATCGAATTACAAAAGGTACTCTTGCTGCAGATTCGTAAGGTACAGACTTGTTTCTTCTTTTGTGCTCAAAAAGCATATCACCATGGTCTGATGTAAAAATAATGATTGTATTTTCAGCAAGTTTGTTCTCTTCTAAAAACTTTAAAATTCGCCCAACATTATCATCAATACATTTCACCATTCCAAAATACCCTCTCATGTAAGCTTGATCTACTTCCTCTTTAGCTTCGTTTTTATTTTTAGGTGCTCCCCAATACGGTCGAGAGGCAACATTTTCTACCATTGTTACTGGCTTTTCAAAAGTCATATCATCATAAAGATGTTTGTATTCACGTTCTACAATGTTAGGTGTATGAGGGTCTGGAATAGATAACATTAAACAGAAAGGCTTATTTTTATCTCTTTCTAAAATTTCTAATGATTTATCCGTTAAGTAATCTGTCGTAAAATGCACATCAGATAAATCTCTACCCTCTTTTTTCCATTTGTAATACGTATTTTTATTTACAGGTATGTGTTCCCCATTTTCTGTAACTTTAAACCAAGGGTTATGCCCTCCATTAAACATATATTGATTATCTGAATAACCGAACTTATTTTGAGGAGAAAAGCCAGGTTTTTCTCCTCCATCAAGATGCCATTTTCCTATATAAGATGTTGCATACCCATTATCTTCCAACACCTTTGCATACGTGGTAAGTGTAGGTGTCATGTGTAAATCGTTTTTCCAAGCTCCTGTATTCTGAGGAAATAATCCTGTCTGAAAAGAAGCTCTAGAGGGGGTGCAAACGGGTGATGCCCCATAGTAATTCATGCAAATGGCACCTTCGTTGGCTATCCTATCAATATTTGGTGTTTCAACTTTTACTCCTTTTCCCCAAACATAGGCTTGGTTTTCAGGTAATTGATCTCTATAACACCCCAACGTTCTAAAGTTATGTTCGTCAGTTTGTATAATAATTAAATTAGGTTTGGTCTGTCCTTGTACAAAAACACTAAAGCCCAATAAAAACCCTATTAAAAAATATAATTTCATATCAATATTCTTTTATTTACTCCAATCGAATATATACTAAATTGCTTTCAATTCATCAATACAAAGTCCGTTACTTTGCAAGGCTGTAATTCGAATTGTATTAGCACCACTACCCATAATAACAGGTATTTCTATTATTTGCCAAGTTTTTCTAAACCCTTTATTTGCAGGTAAAACAAGTTCTTGCTCCTTACCATTTACAGTAAGTTTAACTTTATGTTCCTTTCTAACATCAATACCTGCACTGTATCTAATTTGTAAGGTAAACTCTCCCTCACTACCATCATTTTCTTGATACCACTCTACATATCCTCCCGTATTTCTACCAAAATCTATATATCCTTTTCCATTAAAATTAGCTCCTTTAGTAGCAATAGTTACCCCATCAAAACGAGCATCTTCTGCTTGGTCTCCACCAGGGTTTGCAGCCATTGAAACAGCATCCCAAACAAAGCCTTCATCTGTAGAAAATGTTTCGTGCATAGTTAATGCATTTTTACCATTTAAGGTAACTAAAGCTTTAACAGTTGTTCCTAATTCCACATCAAATGCTGTTGTGTATTTTTTAGATGATGTAGTAGGTTTACTACCATCAACGGTATAGAATATAGTTACTTTACCATTTGGCATATTTCCTCTTAGAACAAGTTGCTGCACATCAATAGCTACACTTTTTGATGATACTTGACGCTTTTCGCCTAAAATACCTCCTACAATTAAACTGATAGCTCCGTTATCATCTGTACTTTCAATATAGGCTCTTGTTAACCCATAAAAGGCTATTCTATCTGTTGCTTCGTAATGTTTTTCAATATCAATTGGCGACCCATTATCTAATGCTCTTACTTTCCCTGCTCCTAGTACTTTAAAGAAACTTCTATTTTCTCCATAGGGATAAAACTCTCCATTGTTATCTGTTGTTGTAACACGTACTTGTACAATATCTTTAGTAGTAGTATTTAATGATTCGCCATCTACTGTTAGTTTTAATTTTGATGGATTACTAGCTGTGCGAATCATCTGCTTAGAAACAACTTTCTTATCTTTATAACCTACAGCTTTTAATGTACCTGCTTTCCAACCTACTAACCATTGACATTGCATTTTATCCCAAGATTTACCAGGTTTTTGCTTACCTAACGACTTATCATCTAAAAACAATTCAACTTCATCACAATTAGAATATACCCAAACTGGTATTTCTGTTCCTTCTTCTAAAGTAGGGTGTGTCCAATGAGGTAAAATGTGTACCATAGGTGTTGTGGTCCACTGACTTTGATAAAGATAGTACAAGTCTTTTTCGAAGTTTGCCATGTCTATTGCTCCACCCATAAACGATTTAAAAGGCCATCCTCCGTGTACATAAGAAGCCTCTCCAATATAATCATGCCCTGTCCATCTAAACGATCCTGCATAATTTGGAATATCTCTTAATTGCTCTATGTTTTGGCGTGATGTTAAGCGCACCATTGCATTATCGTAACTCGAATTAAAAATTTGTTTGTAACTGTCTTTACTAGAGGAGTTCGTCCAATCAAAAGTAAATACTTCTTCTTCTGTAAGATCTGGATAATAATAGGGTTTCTGACGTTTACTTGGGTAGCCATCTCTGTACCAAGTTTTAGTTCTGTAATATCCTCTAACTTGCCATGTATGCGTATTTTCTGTGCCAATAAAAACTCTATCTTGTTCTAAGTTATCAAACCAACCCATCTTTTCGCTACTGCCATTTACACCAAAAACATCCATATATTCCGATTGCGAATGTCCTGATGTAACAGGCCTTGTATTGTCAAGTTCGTGGCACCTTTCTACTAATTCTTTACCAATTTCTCCTTTCGTTTCGTTTCCCACACTATAGATAACTATTGATGGGTGATTTCTGTCTCTTTTTATCCAATCTGTTAGGTCTTTATTCCACCATTCTTCAAAAGCATGAGCTCCATAATCGTTGGCTGCTTTTTTATGCCAACCATCAAAAATTTCATCCATAACCAACATCCCCATTTCATCGCACATATCATAAAACTGAGGCGTTTGAGGGTTATGTGCCGTTCTAATAGCATTACAACCCATTTTTTTAAGTTGAGCTATTCTAAAACGCATAATCTTATCGGGAACAGCAGCACCTAAAGCTCCTGCATCTTGGTGGTTACACACTCCTTGTAATTTTACATTTTTTCCATTGATCCACATTCCTGATGCTGGAATCCATTCTATATCTCTAACTCCAAAACGTGTTTTTTCTTGCTGATGAATCTTTTTACCCACTTTAATTTCTGTAACTGTTGTATACAAATAAGGTGATTCTACCGACCATTTTTGTGGGGAATCCATCTTAATAACTTGAGTTATCTCTTTATTTTCGTTTGCAGCAATAGAGAATTTTTGATTTGCTCTTGCTACAATTTCTCCGTTTTTATCAACTAATTTTGTTGTAAGCGTTCCCTTTGTAGTTTTAGCCAATACACTTTCTATTACAGTTTGAATAGTCACCTCATCGCCTTTAGTTTTAATAAAAACCCCTCCATTATCACTTAAGTGAACAGCTGCTTTTACATCAATCCAAGTGTTTGCATAAATTCCTGAGCCTGTGTACCATCTTGCAGAGGGTTGAAGATCGTTATCAACACGAACAACAAAAGTTATTTCATTACTATTATTAACCTGTTCAGAAATATCATAATTAAAAGAAATCCATCCATACGGACGATGCCCTAGTTTTTTACCATTTGCCCAAACTGTGCTGTTCATAAACACACCATCAAAAGCAATAGCAACCACTTGGTCTTTCCACTCTTCTGGTACTGTAATTGTTTTTCTATACCACCCAATCCCAGATGGTAAATAACCACATTGTCCACCCATTGGGTTTTCTTGGTTGTATTCTCCTTCAATACTCCAATCATGAGGCACGTTTAATAACCGCCAATCTTTATCGTTGTAGCTAATTTCTTGAGCACCTTTTTGTTCATTAAGTTTAAATTTCCAATTGGCATTAAAACTAATTCTCTCTTGTGCTGATAAATTTATGGTCATCAATAAGATGCCTAGAGTAATAAAATATTTCATCTGTGTCAGTTGTTCGTATAATAATATAGTAAAAGTCGTTTATACTCTTATTATCATTGAACTCGTGTGTACGTTATTTGTATCTAATTGTATAACACCTTATTAATCAGTCACTTTACACATAAACAAAGATGCCTTTTTTAAATTTTGTAACCATTTAAAATTAAATTTCACAAAAAAACCTACCCAATAAAAATCAGGAAGGTTTATAAAGCTATACTTGTATTTACTAAAATCGGTTTTTACTATTTTGATTTTCTTTTTGGAGGGATTTGAAAAAACACTGAATTAGCTTCTGTAACTTCTTCCCACCCTGCATAAACTTCTTTTTCCCATGCAGCCAAATCTTTTTTCATTTTACTAGCACGTTTCGCTTCTTTATCAATTAAATCGTTCTTCTCAGAGATATCGTCTACCACATTAAATAATTGATATTTTCCGCTAAAATATTTTACTAGTTTCCAATCTCCAGTCATAATTGCTGCATATTGGTCTTCATAACTTCTAAAGAAATATAAGTTTCTATCTTTTATCTTTTTCTGCTGAATTAATGGCATTAAACTCACCCCATTAATTGCATTATCTTTATATTTTTCACCTGATGCAATTTCCATTAAAGTAGGAAAAACATCTATTGTTTGAATTGGTGTACTACATTCTGTATTTACTTTAGTAACCCCAGGGTAATTAATAAGCATTGGAACTCTTGCCCCACCTTCCCCTAAGGTATTGTTTCTCTTTCCTCCTGCTAATGGTAAATTCTCGAAGAAGCCACCTTGATCTGAAGTGAAAATAATAACCGTATTGTCATCAATTCCTTTTTCTTTTAAAGCTGCTCTTACTACACCAACAGAAGCATCCATTGTTTCTACCATTGCATGGTATTTAGCATAAGCAGGTTGCATACCTTGATCAAGATATTTTTGAATAAGGTCTTTTCTTCCAATATGAGGCCCATGTACTGTGTAGTACCAAAGCGACAACATAAACGGTTGTTCTTTATCGTATTCATTAATAAAATTGACTGCTTTATCTGTAAGTACATCAGTAAGGTAGGCATCCTTATCATTTTTGTATTCTTCTAAAGCTGGTCCATTTTTAAAGAATGGAGCATAATAGTTTTTAGGATGACCGAAATTACTTGTGCCTGTTTGTTCATCAAAACCTTGGTGAATTGGGTGGTAGGGTTGATGCCCTAAATGCCATTTTCCCATAAAAGCATTATAATAGCCAAACTCTTTTAGCTTTTCTGCATATGTAACCTCTTCTAAAGGTAACCAATTTCTAGAACCTCTTTTTGCAGGGTCTTTAGACCAAATTCCAAATTCTTTTGTGTTAGAACCATCAGGAAATTCATCCTTAATATGTCTAGGCATTTGTAACCTTGCCGCTTCTTTTCCTGTAAGTATCGATGCCCTACTCGGACTACAAGTTGGGGTAGGAACATACGCCCTTGTAAATTCTAAACTTTCCTTTTTTAGCTGATCAATGTTTGGAGTTGTAAAGGTCTTGTTTCTATAATTTAGATCAGACCATCCGTAATCATCAACAAATAGTAAAACGATATTAGGCTTGTTCTGTGCTTTTAATGTAAGCGAGAATAAAAGGCCAAAAAATAATGTAATAGTTAAATAGTGCTTCATCATCATATTCATCTCAATTAATACTCAAAAGTACTTGATCAGTGGAATAAAGATGTGTTTCTATATACAATCTATGTATCTGTAAGTAAGTTATTGTATTTAGAATAATTGTAGAAATCACTCATTATCTATTTAATTATAAAAAAGGTATAAAGTGTAAGTGAGGGAGCTGTTCTTAATAGAACGTAAACATTTTTACGTTATTAATATTAGGAATTAGGTGGTGCTTTTTACAAAATTATCAATAAATCAGTTTAAAAAAGCCCAAGTTAGAATTAAAACTTGGGCTCTACTTTGTTATAATTTTACATCAACTATCTCTTTTTTATGAAAGAAATATTCTCTTATTTTTTGTTGTTCAGGAGTCACTTCCTCATAAATTTTTATTTTTGAAAACACTGTTTTTTGCATTTTTGGAGAACCAGATAGTGTAATCAACTTCTCTCCTCTTTTTACCTCTATTGTTAGTCTTTCATCTAAACTAGGAAATAGCTTCTTTTTATAATATGCACGTCTATTTTCATAAAACACTTTAGGATCACCACCATTTATTGAGAGTACTATGTCCCCTTTTTTTAACCCTAATGTATTTTTTTTGGTGTATGAAATTTTATACTCTTCATTTTTATTCTTATTTGTTATAATCGTACCATAAGTTGGATGTTTTTCTCCTTTTTTTATATATTCCCATCCTAGTTTCTCACAATAAGCATCCATATCGGGAGTAGCTGCCCCTTGTATATATTTATCATAAAACTCACCAAATTCAGGGTAGGTATATTTCGTCATAATTTCCCTAAGTTTATCATCTTCAAAATACTTCCCTTTATACTCTTCTTTCATTTCTAACACTACATCTATTAATCTTCTCTCACCATTAGATCTCTCCATAATTTCTAGATCTAAACAAAAAGCAATTAAAGCACCTTTCTCATAAAAAGTCATTAGATCCATCACCTTAGAAATAAAGCTTAATGCATTTTTATCTCTAATAATATCATGACTACTTTCTGTCATACTTTGCTTATTTCTCTTTTTTGATGTTTCAATACTAAATGCTAATTGATTTACAAAATAAGTCTGCTCATCAAAAGTTTGTGATTCACTCCTGTTTGCGAAGTAGTCTGTAAAGCCTTCATACATCCAAGTATGCTGAGACATCTTTGGGTTTCTGTAGTGAAAATCATGAATTTCTTCACTATGTAAATTCAATGGAGTAATTGTATGATAGTATTCATGGGCTGCAATGTGAGTATATCCTGAATAAGTACTATCGCCTACATAATTTGCATGAAAATATACGGATGAATTATGGTGTTCTAATGCCATTCCTGTTCCAAAATACTTAAATAACCCTTTCATACGATCTGGATTTATTCTGTACATTAAGAAATAATAATCCTCTTTAGATGTCACTCCTGAATAGTCATTAATGTCTGTCATTACATTTTTCAATGTTTTTGCAACAGCCGTAGCAACTTGTGTTGTATCTTCATTATGAACTGCAACAATAAATTTCTGCCCATTAATAACAAAAGAGGTAGTATCTGGCTGAGCATAGAGTACTGGTTGATCAATTAGACCAAAATAATCATCAGCATAAAGAACATCTTTTTGCTCTTCTTCTTTGAGTTTAGTCATAGAAGTTGCACCATAATAACCAATAGGCTTATGAACAATTACTTTAAAAGGTTCTTTTTCAAAACCTTCAAAATAACCATTCAACATATTAAAGTTTATCAATGCACTATTCTCTGTAAAAACAGTCCCTTCTACCTCTGTCGGTTTACCTACCAAACCTTTTTTTGACTTACAATCAATTACAGCATACTCCAATCGAGATATTTCATCCTTACCTTCTATAAAGAAGACATTCTTTTTTTTCTTCACCTTGGCTAATTCACCATTGATATCATATGCTTTAAGTTTTTTAAAATATTCTATATGATCTAAAACCATATATGTACCTGGCACGATAACAGGAATAACAAATTCAAGTTGTTTTTGGCCTTTAGGAGTAAAAACAGTTACGTCTAATTCTTGATCATGAATCGTTTTTAGATCAATTTCTACAACAGTTTCTTTTGGGTTTTGAGCAAAAATAAAAGGCGTAATGATACAAATGCCTATCGTCAAAATTAATTTTTTCATAATAGTTTTTAAGCTTCTAATTAGTTTTGTTGCTAACTTAAAATAAGTTTCTCAATTAATGAAAAGTAATAACTCTTTTCTATTTAGTTAATTCTGAATTATCAAAAATAATGGTTCAAAGTTTTTACCATTTTTAGTTCACCTAAAATCCAATATCAAAAAAATAAGAGAGACCATTTAAAATGGACCCTCTTATAATAGAACTTCTTTTTACTGAAAAATTTAATTTACGGTCTTCAAATCCATCATTATCATTCGCTTTTTAAATGACCTAATACTATTTCCTAAAAACTGACGATCTGTTAGAAGTTCGAAAGAACCTGGATCAAACCAATACCCCTCAATTCGCTTATTTTTTAGAGTGTAAATATCTTTTGCCTTAATTTTTCCATCTAAAGACACTTCTCCATACTGAATTTGATCTACATTTAAATTAGGATACATAAATAGTAATTGATCTTCTTTTTGTTCTAAAAATAACCCTCTAGAAAAAAAAGTATTATCATCTATTTTTTGATATTTATGAAAATTACTCACCCAATTTATGGTTCCTTCTTTCGTGAAATTTATAAAACATAAATCTTCATAATAGTTCAAAAACCTTGAAGATCCAACCCCACCAGTAGTAGTTGAAGATATTATTGAAGATTCCTTAAAACTTTCTACAACAAAAGTAAAAGACTGGTTATTGTTTATAAATACGTTGTGGGCTATAAAATCATTTTCAATTTCAATTTTTGATTTCTTCTCTAGTTTTTTAGCAACCTTATTGTCTTTGGATATAAACTTATTGAGCTGAAAAGATGTTTCTGGAAAATAATTTGATATTAAGAAATCCTTCTTTTGATTATTTGTAAATTTAATCATCTTCTCAGATGTAGTTTTTAACAAAACAGGATCCATTATTTCTATAAATAATCCCTCAATAACAAACTCTTTTTCTTCTTTATTAGAGTACAAACCTATTAAGCAAAGTTGTTTATTATAATCTACTAAGTGTAAACCCTTCTTTTTTATTTTATCATTTGTGATTGGTTTAATAATAGCATTTCTTTTCCCTTCAGAAAAAGAATATAATATATGCGTAATATTATTATTTTTCTTATCGGTAACGCTGTTGAAATAATGAAAAACACCCATTTCTGAAAGTAACGTGTTCTTATTTTTTCCATTCAATAATTTTGAATATGTATTATCTAGTTTATTGGTAAAATTATTCTTTTCGTATTGTGGTACTTTTGAATACATTATCCATTTTCTATTAAAATCTGCATCCAACACTTCGACATATGTGGAGGTAGACTTTCCTTTTTTATTTGAAGAAAAGGAATAAATACACATCAAATCTTTACTTTCTGAAAGTTCAATACTATATGAAGATTGTTTATTAATCTTATCTGCTCCAATTTGTTGTCTAGAAATCAAAATTGGTTTTTCAAAACCAGTTCTTGATTCATTTAATTTTGTTCTATACAGATGGTTTGCTCCTTTGGAATTAGTTGAATAAATAATCCAGATATTTTTCTTTTTATCTTGGTAAGTAAATTCAAAGTTTTTCTCTGGAGGATTATTTAAACCTGCAATTTTAATATCACCTAATGGTAATTCTTTTTTTAAAGTAAGAGCATAATCATAGAGGTGAATATTTAATTCTACTTTGGTTTTTATACCAACTGGATTAATAAAACCAAAAGGGTCGATACCCATTGCTACTCCTTTACCTTTTGCGGTAAGATGAATGATTTCAGTGTCCGTTTTACCAATTACACCAATATCAGTTTCAGCAACTCCTTTACCTTCCTTTTCTCCTACATTAAGAGTTGGATGATACGTTTGTGCATTGGCCGTAACAAAAAGTATACATAATAAGATTGAAGTGAATATTTGTTTCATAAGTAAGTTTAGAAGTTTTTCTATTGAATTAGTTAATTGTTTGCAATAATAAAAGTACATTTAAATTTAACGAGTACAAAAATATTAATTGTATTCTGATAAAAACTGCTTACCATGCAATTCCTTCCTCCCTATGAATAAACTGTCTATAAAAGCCTATCTTAATCTCATTGTTTGAATGCATTTTTAATAGAAAAGGAATGATTATTTATATTTATAAATAGCATTCCATTTTCTGATTTATTCTTCTTAAATATTTACTGTAAATTAAGATGTTGTAGATCTGATTATCAAAATCATAGTATTGAAGTAGAGCACACATTATAATTATATAAATGAAATCCATCAATCTAAAAATTAAAAATAATAGTGGTATTACTTTGTCTTCTAAATTAGAATTACCAGAAAATAGAGAAACCACCACATATGCAATTTTTGCTCACTGTTTTACGTGTAGTAAAAATCTAAATGCAGTCACAAACATTGCAAAAGCATTAAACTCAATGGGAATTGCTGTATTACGCTTCGATTTTACAGGGTTAGGTCAAAGTGGTGGAGATTTTAGTGAAACTGATTTTTCTTCTAATGTGCAAGATTTAATTGATGTAGCCTCTTTTTTAGCGGAAGAATACCATGCTCCTAAATTAATGATTGGTCATTCTTTAGGAGGTGCTGCAGCTATTTATGCAGGAAAACAAATTGTTTCTATTAAAGCTATTGCAACAGTTGGAGCTCCTTCATCACCACATCACGTACAACACCTTTTCCAACATAGTATTGATGAAATACTCGAAAAAGGTAAAGCATTGGTACAATTAGGAGGGAGAGATTTCACTATTTCTAAACAATTTATAGAAGATATTTCTAATACAAATATGAAGGAGTTAATGGATACTTTGAGAAAGCCAATTATCATTCTTCATTCACCACAAGATACTACTGTTGACATTAAGAATGCTGCAGAAATTTATGGCTATGCTCACCATCCAAAAAGTTTTATCTCACTAGATGGTGCAGACCATTTACTAACAGATAGCAAATACTCTAATTACGTTGGAAAAATGATTGCCCAATGGGTAACTATCTACCTTGAATAGGATTTAATTAAAGGCAAATACTAGCATTCCTGTAAGAAGAGATGCAATTGTAATTATTTCTAAAGAAAACGCTAAAACCGCTTCTGTTTTTGACCGATACATTCTTGTTTTATTCTGTTCCATAAACATAATTTACGAAAATTTACTTGTTTATCGAAATTTGGGATGTTCCGGTAGTTTGAACTAAATTTAGAACATACACAAGTGAATTACTTTAGTAAAATGAAAATTGTAACATTCGACGAGTATAAAATATTTACTTTCGACCACTTTACAGGCTCGGTACACATACTACAAACATGGTGGACTAAAACAAGTACAGTTGGCTCCAAGGATGATAAATTTGAGATAGGAAAATATAGTTATAGTGTTGGATCTAGTGTGAGTGTATTATACGTAGGGTCTCGATTTGGTGGAGTTCCAGCTGCAATTGTTGCTTATGCAAGTGATTATATTTATAGAATTTATAATGGAATTAAAAATTATCATCCTTCATATTATGAAGACCCGAAGGTTACAACTTTACCTGAATATAAAATGTATGGAATAATTTATGAAAAAAATCATAATTAATATTTTGAAAAACATTATAATATCCACAATTGGATTTTATACGATTTGTTCTCTTTTTTTTATATCTCTATCATTATATGCAGGATCATTTGTATGGTTGAAGTTTTATTATATAAATAAATTTTATCCATTGCCTGCAATCTTTAGTATGAACTTACCAATGTTAATACTTTTAATTTATTATAAGATTATAAAGAAAATGAATGATTTTGAAATAAAAAATGATACGATTATTCTAAAAGATAATTTATCATTTCATTCTAATTCAATAAAAAAAATTATATATTATAATAGAGAATCTTTAAATTTTTTACATAAACAGGCTTTCTATTGGTGGTATAATTTAAATTATATTGTTATTATCGATAATAGTAATAAAGAGTACAAAATATGTACTTATAATTTATCCAAAACTGATTTTATTTTTTTAAAAAAAATAAAATGTCCTCAATATAATTTGAAAAATTATTATTGATCCCCCACTGTTAGTAGTATCAAGCCGCAAGGCGTTACTACGAACTACCTAATTGTTTAAGTTTGAAACTTAAAACCATAAAAAAACTTCCAAAGTAAATCTTCCTCTACTTCTTTTTTCTAATCTCCCTCACCTTATCTACCCAAGAAAAAGTAGATAAGTTGAAAGACCATAAGAAGTTTGAACCGATACAGGTGGTATTGAGGAATGGGGAGGTGTAGTTCAATAATCACCACCATCATGGCTGATGATGGAAGGTAAGTTGGAGTGGTGTTACAAGAAGCATCAATAACTACAGCGATTTCTATACTATCGGTATGAAAATTGGCTATCAAACAGATAGAAAATACCGCTATGGATACCAAGGTGAATTTGCCGAAGACGAAACAAATGAAACAGGTTTCAATAGTTTTGAGGCTAGGATGTATGATCCTGTAATTGGTAGATGGATGAGTGTAGATCCTGCTAGGCAGTATGCAAGTGGTTATGTGGGGATGGGGAATAATCCAATTTTGAAGGTTGATCCTGATGGGAGGAGTGATAACCCAATATATGATTTAGAAGGAAACTTCTTAGGAACAGATAGTCGAGGTTTACAAGGTGAAGCTATTATAATGCATAAAGACCTATTTACACAAGGGATGTCACACAGTCAAGCTAATGATATAGGAATGAGATTAGGAGACGCTCCAGATGATTTCGAATATTATGATAAAGTGTTTTCTCATTTTGAAACGTTATTTGAAAGACCTGATTATGACGGTTATATTAATTTAAAAGAGGCTCTTGATTGGTGGAAAAAAGGTAATGGAGAAACATTATATATTGATGTTTCAAAACTAGAATTTTATACCTCTGAGCTATCTCCTAATGACTTCAGTAATATTGATACTAGGAGTGTTAATTTTTTTAGTCCTGTAGATATACATAAAGATATTAAGTCTATTTTATACAAACCAGCTTTAGTAAGTTCAAGTATTTCAAGTGTTTTTGGAACACTCAAAGTACATTATAACAAACATGAAAATACCTATTCTTTAGTACTTGATAGAAATGGGTTTATTGATACTTTTGATTATGGTACAGCTTTTAAATATTTAGCTACAACATTAAGCCCTAATACTCAATATGGTTCTGTTACATTTCATTTTAAAAGTTATGGTAAATTTAAAATTAATTAGATTATTTTTAGTGCTATTATTGTTTTGTAGTTGTATTAAACAATACAAAAAAACAGATGTGGATAGGTTTGTGGAAGGAAATAATGAAGTGAGAGTAGAATATTATTATCTTGATAATTATCATATTATTGCGAACAGTTTTGAAAATGATATTGATAGTTCTAAAAAAATCAATTGGGACAATTTTCTTAATTTTAAGAAAAAATCAGAAGTTAAAGATATTTTAAATAAAATAAACTTAAAGAGTTCATATCCAGACTTCATATTAAGTGATTGTCTATTTTATTCATTTTATCCAAATTATTATGTTTTTGATAAAAAAAATAAGCTTTTACTTGAGTTAAGATATATAGATAATTGGGATATATATTCTCAAAATTCAATTAAAATTTTTGGTATTTTTTAACCTCCATTAACCCTCTATTCGTAGTGTTGAGCAACAGTGTCACTACGAACTAGCTTTTTGAATAAGTTCCCACCTCACAACCAAAATAAAACCATAAAAAAACTTCCAAAACAAATCTTCTTCTTTTTTCTAATCTCCCTCACCTTATCTACCCAAGAAAAAGTAGATAAGTTGAAAGACCATAAGAAGTATGAACCGATACAGGTGGTATTGAGTAATGGGGAGGTGTAGTTCAATAATCACCGCCATTATGGCTGATGATGGAAGGTAAGTTGGAGTGGTGTTACAAGAAGCATCAATAACTACAGCGATTTCTATCCTATCGGTATGAAAATTGGCAATCAAACAGATAGAAAATACCGCTATGGTTACCAAGGTGAATTCGCTGAATATGAAAAGGATGAAACAGAATTCAATAGTTTTCAAGCTAGGATGTATGATCCTGTGATTGGTAGATGGATGAGTGTGGATCCTGCTAGGCAGTATGCAAGTGGTTATGTGGGGATGGGGAATAATCCTGTGATGGGGCTGGATCCTGATGGGAGAAGAAAGGTTTATTATAATGCAGATGGAAGATGGACAGGTCGAACTGAAAATAATACATTTTGGCATACTCTCTGGCATGGAAATCAAAAATTTGTAGATGATGGTTTTGGTAATTTCCATCAGGTGTCAGAAAAGTTCTTTTGGAATAGTAATCAATCTATTAATGGAGCTAGATATACAGGTGAAATTAATGTTGGTGAACCAATTACAGATATAATTTTTAAATCGGAATTTAATTTTGCAATAAATGAAAGTGGATTAACATATAGAGATGTTGGTGTTTCAGGTTTTAAAGTTGATATAGCGTCTGTAAATGTATACACTTATTCTAGGGAAGTAGGTAGAAATTTCTCTCAAAATGAAAGGATTTTTAATATAACAAATGGAAGTAAATTGTATGATAAAAATGGTAATTATGTTGTAAAACATTCTATGAATGTTGAGACTCCTTTATTTGATGTAAGTCATACAAATAGAACTATTTTAAATAAAAATCTTGATATAATTGAGACTAAAATGCATAAATTATCAGCTGGTAGGCCGGGAAAGAAAACACAAGCTTCAGATGAAAAAATTAGTGCTGGTTTGTTTGAAGATGTAGGATGGTCATATGGTGCTATAGGAGTGAAAGCTTCATTATTTTTAGGTTTTGAATTTAAAACAAGGTGATATGTCTATACAAAAAAAAGAGGTAGGTAATTTGGTGACAATTGATATTAATTTAAATAATTTTAATTATATGTTGATATTTTCATTATTATTTTTAGTTATAACTCTTCCCTTTTACGTTAATAATTTTAAAGTAAATGGATTCTTGTTGTTGCCGTTTTATATAGTGTTATATGTGATAATGATTTATAATCTATGGCTTTTTGCTGGTTCAGAGAAATTAATTATATCAGATAAACTTATTATATATACTAGGAAGTTGTTTTTTATTGAGTACTCAACTACAATGTTTAAATCAGATAATATAAATATAAAAAAACTAAAGTTACCAAGAATACAGCCAATTTATAATAAAAGAGTTATTACATATTTTAATTATTTAGATTTTAATCAAAGAAAATTATTTAATTTCTATGGTTTTGGAATATCTATTAAGTCTGATAGAAAGAGGATTGACATAGGAAGACAACTTTTTAACTACGAAGTAGAGCATATTTATGATGTATTAAAATCTAAGGGATATTAAATTAAACTTCCCACTATTCGTAGTATCAAACCTAAAGACGTCACTACGAACTACCTAATTGTTAAAGTTTGAAACTTATCACACTAAAATAGAAATAATGATTAATTCATTATAAATAGCAAACAACAATGAAATTCTATCTAATACCAATATTACTTATTACAACAATAAGTAACATCTCTTCTGTATAGGTACAAAGTCCCACAGAGATTACGGGAGACTGAACTCTTTCATCCCCTGATCCGGCTATATGTGAAGTGAGAGATGGAGTAGAATATGATAAAAATTATAGTCATTCTCTTGCATAATCCATACAAATCCATTTGGTTTAAAAGTGGATGTTGATACTGCACTAGAAAGTAGAAAATACCGCTATGGTTATCAAGGAGAGTTTTCTGAAGATGAAACGGACGATAATGGCTTCAATAGTTTTGAGGCTAGGATGTATTATCCTGTAATTGGTAGATGGATGAGTGTGGATCCTGCTAGGCAGTATGCTAGTGGTTATGTGGGGATGGGGAATAATCCTGTTAGTGGGGTGGATCCTGATGGAGAATATAGTTTGTTTGGTGCTACATGGCGAAACATTGTAAACGGTGGAGATGGCATCTTTAAAGACGGGAATGAATGGGCCTATACAAGTACAGGTTTTGATGAAAAAAACATAATGGGATGGGTTGAATTTCATACAGAAGATCCTCTATTAAGTAATACAGTTGAGAATATGCCTGGAGGAGGTTGGAATCCAACTCAATTAACTCTTGATTTTACAACATATCTTGATAGAGGAAACCTTGGATTTGGTTTGGCTACAGCATATGGTGAATATTTAACTTATAATAAACATTTTGCCATAGGAAAAAACTTAAAAACATTTTACAACACATATAATAAACATGGGAAGGATTGGGGGAATAAAGTTTATTCGTCAGAATATGCGAAAAGAGTAAGTGGGAAATTTTCTAAATTAGGAAATTATTCTGCGGGATTAAGTGCATTGTATGGTTTTAACCAATTACATAATGGAGAAATAGAAGCTGGTACCACAACATTAGTAATGACAGGAATTGGTATGGTAGATCCTTTAGGTGCTAGTTTTGCAGCAGGGTATAATTCAGGTTTTATATTAGAAAGCCTTTTAGGTAGGCATTTAACCATTGGTTGGAGAGGAAATCACAGTTTTGGGGATAAAAAATAGAAAAATGAAAGAACTTTATTTGAAATACGTATTAATATTTTATAGTGTTATCTATAACTATAGATTTCAATCATATAGTACAGAAAGAATGAAAGGTGGTAGTATTATTCTTGCAAATGGATTTATATCTCTAACTATTTCAGTTTTAATAAAATTACCACTTGGGTTAATTGATAAAATTAATGATACATATTATTCTGAATATACTTATTTTGTTATGGTTGGTTTATATGTTTCTTCTTCTATTTTAATACCATCAAAGATACTTGGTAAGTTTGAAAAAAAAGATTTGATAGGTTATAGAAAATTTTTCCCATTGGCTGTAGGTGTTCCAATTTTGCTTCATTACCTCATCAATAAAGTTATATTATAACTCTCTCCATCATTGTTTGTAATGTTAGGCTAATAGGTGTCATTTTACACATCAAATAAGTTCCCAAAATAAAACCATGAAAAAACTTCCAAAACAAATCTTCCTCTTCTTCTTTTTTCTAACCTCCCTCACCTTATCTGACCAAGAAAAAGTAGCTCAATTTAAAGACCATAAGAAGTTTGAACCGATACAGGTGATCTTGAGGAATGGGGAGGTGTAGTTCAATAATCACCACCATCATCAGATCCTAATTGGGATCCTAGTATACTTAATGGTATTAGAAGTACTCAAAGTGATGCAGCGCCAATTGCTTATGGTTTAGTAGGATTTGCAGGTGGAGCGGCAGCTTTATCCTATTTGGGAGCAGTGAATATAGGTAATACTTTCAGGAATATGTATAACTTCGCTAATAACTATACAAGGTGGAAAGGTATGATAGATGGTTTTGTAGAGGCTGGTGGGCAAGTAGTAACAACAGGTAGTTCAGATATTGATGTTTATGATGTGGGAGCGGCTGTAGCATCTGGATACATTAAAAACAAATGGCTTGCTTTTGGTATTGGAGCTTCAGGGTGGTTTATTGATAGTAAAACTTCTCAAATTCAGCAAGGAAAATATTTAAATAAGGCTAAATTTATGGATTACTCTATTGATACATTTACTGGTATTAATGAACTAGTTATGAGCTCTTTATCTGGTCATTTTTTAGGGAAAAGTGTAGGGAATTCAACAGCAGGAAAGGTTTTAATGCAAGTACATGATGGGCTTTATGATTGGGGATATAAAGCCCTTGGAGAAAGAATGAAAAAGAAAGGCTGGTAATTAAAAAAATATGGGAAAGATAAGAGGTGTTTTCGAAAAGATTTTAGGTGTAATTGTCTTTACATTTATCATTTATTATTTTAGTATGCATTTTTTTAGTGAAAAAAATACACTATTGGCTACATGAAACAAGAAGACTTAAATCAATCAAAAATGTTATTAGAATATTATGTTAATGGTGAAAATTATAGTCTTTCTTGTTCATACATGCGATCAAATTATATTATAGATGGTAAAGCTTATTTTTTTGTGAAATTTGCTATATCTGACCCCAATATAGGTGATACAGATACAAAAAGAGGAACGATAAAAAGAATTCCAGCAATGCCACCAGAGGAAGGGTGGACAAAAGAAGAATTTTTAAAAGTCAGACATAAGTATGAATAGTATAAATGTGCTTTTATCATTTTCTCTTAACAGTGTTAATATAGCGTTCAACTTCTCATACTAAAAATCAAATAAATAATGAGTAATTCATTATAAACAGCAAACAACAATGAGTTTTATTGCTAATTTTTTTATCATATCTGCTGCTATATTTTCTGAAATTATTCATGATTTTTTATCATTACAAAATTACTTGCAAGCAGTTGGTATACGTTTTTATAAAACAAGTTATTAGTTGTACAAAACAGGCAAAATACATCTCCTATTATTACTCTAACTATATAGAAAAAGGAGTTAATTATTATTTAAATTAACTCCTTCTTATAATTCACATTAGCAATAAATGTCTTTTTAAGATGTTGATTATACTATCTAATTAATCATCTGCTCTTTTAAGAAGAGATATAATATCTCCGAGCTGATTTTTTAATTCCTTTAGTTTATCTATATCAACATTCCCTTTTAATAATTGTTGAAATATTTTAGCTGGAATGTCTGCTGCTTTAGCTTCCATTTCCTTACTTTTATCTGTTAAAAAGACAAGAACTTTTCGAGTATCAATAGTATCTTTTTCTCTTTTAACTAACCCTAATACTTCCATTCTTTTTAATAATGGAGTGATGGTATTTGTTTTTAAAATCAGTTTTTTAGCAATATCATTTACGGGCAATTTATCTTGTTCCCATAAGGCCAATAAAACTAAATATTGTGGATAGGTAATGCCTAACTCGTCCAACAATGGTTGATATTCTCTTGTAATTAACCTAGAGGTTGCATACACAGGAAAGCAAAGTTGATTTTCTAATTTTAATTGTTCGTATCCCATCCTTTGTTCTTTTTATTCGACCAAAATTAAAAGGTGAACTGTGTAAAAAAAACTCTTTGGTTATTTTTTTAGTGATTTCCATGCCGTTGTAGACCATAAAGCCCACACAACTAATAATGGTTGGAATAACAATCTTATAAACCTTGCATTATCTGTATTTAAATGGAATGCATCTACATGGTTAATATACTGTGATATATTACCAGGAAATACGGCTATAAAAAACATAGCAGTAATAAAACCCACTATAGCTTTATATTTTGACAAGAAAATTAACGAGGCACCCAATGCAATTTCTACAATGCCAGAAAGTACAACTACTAAATCTATCTCTAAAGGTACCCATGCAGGTACTTGTGCTACAAATTCCTGTCGTAACCAGAATAGATGACCTAAACCTGCATATAATAATGCTGCTCCCAAAAGGGTTTTTGCTACTTTCTGAGCTGTAGAAATTTGAGTAGGTACTAATAACCTCGATACTAAATTCATGGCTTACTTAATTGATTGCGTTAGATATTTTTATTTAAACTAATGTTAGTTTTACATCAACATTATTATTAATTGCTTTAGAATAAGGACATACTTTATGTGCTGCTTCCATTAATCCTTGTGCTACTTCTCTTTCTACTCCCTCAATTTCTACAAATAATGCTGCCCCTAAACCAAAACCACCTTCAACTGCTCCTAAAGAAATTTCTGCAGTTACTTTAGATGTAATTTTTTGTTTTGCTTGTTGAGCTACTAAATTTAATGCACTATCAAAACATGCAGAATAACCAGCTGCAAATAGTTGTTCTGGATTGGTATATCCTTCTCCCACTCCACCTAATTCTTTTGGCATTCGAACTTCTACCGATAACACACCGTCTGCAGTTTCTACTTTACCATTTCTACCGCCTTTTGCTGTTGCTTGTGTTGTATATAACGTTTTCATAATTTTTATATTTTTGTTTTTATATCGTTTACGATACAAATGTGGCTATTTTATTTTATATCGCAAACGATATATTAAAAATATTTAGATCAATAATCGTAAACAGCTAATTATCAATAAAATAAAATTCCTCATTATATTTCTACAATGAGGAATTTATTCAATTAAGAGGTGAAGTCTTTACATTTTTTATTGAAAGACTACTTGTTTATTGTCTGTTTCTATTAATTTTCCAGCTTTACCTTTATAAATATTATTTCTAAAATTTACATTCTTAGAAGCAGTTACTTTAAACGCTGGGTTCTCTTTATGTAACTGTGGGAATGTCTGAGAATTTGTAATTATATTTTCTGAAAATTCTAATCCATCTACATTTTTTACTTGAAGAATGAGATTATCAAATTGTTTGAATGTGTTTTTTGTAATCTTGATATTAGAAAATGCAATGTTTCTGTTATCGTCGTCTGTATCAAATCGAATTACACCTCTATTGAACCCACTATGTTGACAGTCTTCGAATACATTATTTTCTACAATTAAATTCTTCTGATTTCCTGCTTCAAACCAATGACCACTCTCTACAGGAATTAATAACGCCTCCATTTCTGTATGAAAATAATTATTTCTTACAATGGTTTTTCTTGGTACAGAAAGTAATAAACCTCTTGCTCTATTGTTCTTAATAGTACAATTTTCTACTAATACTTCTGGATAAGCATCTTGGTTTTCTATTAGATCACCTACTTTTATTGTGGGTGGTAACTCTTGGTTAAAAGTTACAATTTGATACCTCCCACTTCTGTAGGCAATAGATTTTATGGTTAAGTCTTTCTCATAAGGAAAAAATGATTCTTGAATACGTACTAAACCTATATGGTCTCCTTCTCTTCCTATAACAAAACCTTGTTGCTGAAAATGTCCCATTCTAACGCCGATTGTATTAGGTCCTAAAATATCTACTACTTCTTGGTACGTACCATGAATGTTACTTCCATCGTCTAATTGTCCACTAAATAAACAATTCTTTAATTGTATTTTTCCTCTACAGCCCACAAAATGCGTAGCATCTGCAGTAGTGGAAACTACACGCCCTTTAGAAGGTGATATATTAAACTTTTCTAAGATTAAATCTGAAGAATTTTCGGCTATTAAACCCATTCCTCCTGCATGATGAACATTAACATTGTAACCGTTAAAACCATCTGTAAAAGTTACATGAAAAGCCGGTGCTACTCTATTCTTTCCCTGTGCTCCTTTCATGGCAATTGTATAACCAACAGGAGGCAAATCTTTCTTTTTATTCTTATGATTATAAATACGTACTCTTCCTGGCTTAATTTCTTTTACCGTAATTTTATTTTCCTGTAACATCTTCCCTAAAAATGGAGCGCGTTTATCGGCTTTATACTTGTACTTAATCTTATTTAGATTATGTGTAACGCTTAATTTTTTATAAGACGCTACTGGCGTATAAGCCTCGGTATTGAAAGCAATTGCACCTCCTCTTTCAGGATCATATAAAATAGATTGCCCAATAGTATGTTCGTAATATTCTTTTATAAATATCAGTTGATTATTACGTATAATGTACGGATAAGATTCTGGAATTTGAATATCAAACGTATTTTCCTCTTCGTTTCTCGCAATAATTTCCCCTTCACTGTGAAACGTTTCGTGCCAATCTACAGCGACATTTTTAACTGTAATATTTTTAGATTGATTAATTAGAAAAGGAATCATTTTACCATGAAATATAAATGTTGATCCTTGACCATCAATTGTAATATTTTCCCTATTAATAATAGGAAAAGCAGTACGAATTAAAACATCATTATGATTAGAAATATGCCAAAATTTTTCTAACCCTTTTTCCGGATAGAAATGATATGTCCCTTTCTCAAATTTTATTACTTTTAATGGCGATGTTTCTATCTCCAAAATTCTTTTTAATACAGTTGGGGTTGCATCTTCTGCTATTGCTGTAGTAAAAATTACAGTATCTTTTTCTTTAGTATAAGACCAAACTGCAGTTGTAACTATTGTCAGTAATAAACCTAATCCGAAGGTAGTTAATACACTACGCGTTGTCATTTTTTTATTGTTTTCTATGAATCAATAGGTATTTAAATTACCTACTTTAAAGAGTATAATTAGTAGTCACACCAATCATTTTTTATTATTAGAAGCTGTTGTCTGCACACTTAGACAACAGCTTCTATGCTAATTTTTTGATGTGTTATTGTCTTGCTTCATATTTTTCAATAACTAAATTATCAATATAGAATTCTATCGGTTCACCACCTCCTATACCTACAACACTATCTTTAGTAAGTTGAACGGAGAAACCTGCTGTTTTACCTGATGGTGGAATTAGATCAGAAGTCATAATAATATCAACATATGTTGTCACCCATTTCCCTCTTTCTAAATCTGCTGTTGGTATTGGAGTTGAGTTCATAGATGGATTCAGAAACTGGATTGATAGTCCATCAGTCATACCATTACCTGCAGGAATGTAAATATCCATTGCCACTCTTACTAAATCTCCAGCAGATAATGCTCCTTCAATAGATTGGTCTGCATCTACACTCTGTACTCTATCTCTTGTACCGTGTAAATCAGCTGAAGAAGCAGCATAGAATTTCAACGTATTTATCATTGCGCCACTAGTTTCTCTATTCCAAGTAACTACCTTATTTTGGTTATACCATCCTGCTGCAAATGGTGCATTACTTTCTTTTTCAATAGAGAAAGAGGCCATTTCTGCATCTAAAATATTTCCTCTGTCATAATAAGACGCAACTTGTTCTGATACAAAATTAGCTAGTCTTGCACCTTCTGCAGTAACAATAGCATTTCCTTCTGCCCCTGTAAACTCAACTGTAACAAGATCAGAATTATAGAGTTCTTCTGTTACGGTAATATCAATTTGTTTAATATTATCAGTATTTATAGCTACAGATGCAACTGTAAAGGTTGTAGGTCCAAACCCTGCCTCATCATTCTGAACTGTTACTGTAAACCCTTCTTTAGCTGTTTCTTGTTCTGTAATTGCAACTAAATCCTCTCCTACTGTAAAAGAGATAACCTTATTATTATCTACTTTTCTTAAGCTAATATCACTATTCTTGCTTACTTCAGTAATTAAAGTCGACACATTTACAGTCAGTGGAATTTCAAATTCTTCTTCTACATCTTCATAATCTGCGTGACCACTTCTTATTAATTTTAATTTTGTAACACTAAAATTACCATCAGTAGAATACGTTACTCCGAAACTACTTTCTGTAGATGTTAAAGGTGCATTCTCTCCGTTTTCAACTGTCCATAAAATACTCGTTGTACTTCCTGTTGAGTTATCTACAAAAATTAGTTCTTCGCCGTTATTTATATCTATAGTACCTGCTGAAGGAGTTTCTCCTAGGTTGACTGTATAAAGTGCCGTTTCCATATCATTATTTTTGTATACTGATATTCCCATTTTAAGTTCTGGCGTATCAATAACTTTAATAGATAAAGGTAACGTTACTGTTTTTTCTTGATCTGAATAGTCTGAGTGACCATTTCTTATGATTTTTAATATTGATGACTCGAATGTTCCAACAGTAGAATAGGTAACATCAAAAGTTGTTTCTGTTGATGTTAATTCTTCATTGTTATCAACTGTCCAAGTTCTTGATGTAGGTTCTCCTGTAGATGCATCTACAAAAGATAATTTATCACCAACTTCTAATGTAATTGAAGCTGCTACAGGCTCTTCTCCAGCTACTACTTCATACACAGCCGTTTCCATGTCATCATTTTTATAAACACTTACTCCAGCATTTAAAGGTGGTGATGTTACTACTTTAACTGTTAAAGGAATTTGAATAACTACATCTTCTTGTCCTTCTCTCTTTAAAGTAATTGTATGTCCTACTAACCCGTCATTATCTTCTGAAAAAGTGACTTCAAATTCTACTGTTTCAGCACTTTGCTCAGTACCATTATTTACAGTCCAAAGGTGCGTTACAGAAGTATCATCATTTACTAATTTAAAAGTTAGCTTTTCTCCATTTTCTAAAGCAATCGTTTGTGCTTCACCTTCATTTCCTGACGCAATTTGATAGATCGTATTATCAAGGTCATCACCTTTAAAAACATGTATTCCAGATACTAGAGGACGAGTTATCACTTCAACTTTTAATGGAATTAATGTTTCTACTTCTGCATCTGGGTATACTGTATTTTTTCTATTTATTATTAGTTTACCAGCAGAATAAGTACCTACTGTATTGTAAGTTACTGTTACATCTTTTGTAGTAGTATCATCTAATTCAACACCGTCTAACGTCCACGTACGGTCTGTAGCAAAACCAGTAGTTGTAACATCTGTAAAAGACAATTCTTCACCTGAGTATACGGTTATTTTAGCCCATTTACTTTCGTCAGTTTCAATATCATCTCCTTCGGCAACTACTACTACTTCAGCCTCACCGTTCATTACTTTAAATGCAGGTAATATTTTAGGAATAGATACATTTATTTTTAATGGAATTTCTGATGTTATCGTAGCATCAGGGTAATCACTACCCTCTCTAATGAATGTAACTTCGCCTGCTAAATGATCTCCTTCTACAGTATATATTACCTGTGTTTCTTTAGTTGTAGATGATGTAGTTTCTGAACCATTGAACAACCAAGTTCTGCCTGTTGGTTCACCTACTGTTGTGATATCTTTAAAGAATAAAGAATCGCCATAAACAAGAGCTACAGTTTCCCAATTTTCCTGGTCTGATGGATTTAGAATATCATCTAAAGTGACTTCTACTATTTTTACATCATTATGGTATACCTCATAAACAGGTAATAGTTCTGGAATTTCGCTGTCGATTGTTTCTTCATCTTTTGGTGTACATCCAAAGGTTAATAATAGAAACCCTAAAAGGTAAAAAGGTATTTTTAAACTTTTCATTAACTGTTTTTTTAGTATATATAATTCATTTCAATAGTTGTCTCTCTGAGGAGTTTGAATAGTCAAATTTGGCTTAAAATGGCCTTTTTAGTGTCTTTGGGTGTAAAATTGGTGTCTTTTTGAATACAAAAGCGTAGATATAACACGTTCTATGTAACCCACCTTGTTAATAATCAAATTGTAAATTGAAAAGGCACTTAAAAACCGAAAATTGGGCATAAAAAAGTATCCCAACCTTTATTTAATAAAAGATTGGGATACTCATTTTAGTCTAAAAATACTGCTAAGGTCTTAACTCATGTATTCTAATATTAACGTTATCAATATAAAATTCAATCGCTTCTGTTGCAGCTATTCCAGCTAGATCATTTGTAGACAACTGTATGGCAAAACTAGATGTTTTACCACTTGGAGGAACCAAAGATGCTGACATTACAATATCAATATTTTTTGTTACCCATACACCTCTTGCATCTGCTGCTGTAGATATTTTTGTTACACCAGTTGCAGGATTTATAAATTGACAAGATAAGCCATCTGTCATTGTGTTTGATGCAGGAATAAATATATCAAAGCTTATTCTCACCTGATCATTTTCTACTAGTGTTTCATTAATAGATTGATCGTTATCTACAGACTGCATTCTATCTCTAGTTTTATGTAAAGCTGCTTGGTTTTCTGCATAGAACTTAACTCCATAACTACCAGAACTACTTTTTTCATCTGTTCTGTTCCAAGTCGTTACATTCTGTTGGTTGTACCACCCTGTTGCATAAGGTCCATTAGCTTCTTTTTCTAGTTCAAAACTTGCCATTTCTGAATTTAAAATATTAGCAGTTCCATACATCGTAACAGATTCAGCTCCAAAATCTTCTAGGCTTACCCCTGCCTCAGACGAGATGGCATTGTCTGCTTCTCCACTATATGCTACAGTAATATTATCAGTATTATAGATGTCATTTGTTAAACGAAGTTCTATTTGTTTCCTATCAGATGAGTTGACTTGAACCGAAGTAATTTCGAATACTGTTGCAGGAAAACCAGCTTCTTGATTATCGACTGTAATTGTAAATGCACTTTTAGCTACATCTTGATCTACAATATCTTTTAAGTTCTCTGATACAGAAAAAGCAATTACTTTCTCTGTTACACCTGCACTAATTTCATTTTTAGTTGCCGCTATTCCACCCTCTTTAAATGTAGGTCTAGCTTCTAAAGCTACTTTCACTTTAAGAGGAATAATTTTCTGATCTTCTCCTGCTGGTATTGTTCCTTCTTTAGCTCTTGCTACTTTAAAATTACCTACAGTATGGTAATTATCACCATCTGTAAGCTCATTATAAACCACATAAGCAATAGAATCTGTAGACGTTGTTGCATCATCAAAAGACCAAAGTCTTGTAACTACATCATAGTTAAGAAGACCTCTTGTGGATAGATCTACTAATTGTAAATTATCTCCTTTTTCTATTGTAATTTCTTGCCAAGTAGACTCGTCAGATGTAGGTTGATCGTCTGCATTTATTGTTAAAATAACAACGTCTTTATGTACTACTGCAAAAGCTGCTTGTACATCTGCTATTTGTGGATCAAAAACTAAAGGAATTGACATTCTTTGTGTAGCCGCAATAGCATCTGGCTTTTCTCTTGCTATAGTTATAGATCCACCCAATTCCTCTTTCATAGCCGTAAACTTTAATGTTACTTCTGGAGAATTTTCAGCTTGATCTTGGGCCGATTCTGCTTCAAAATCAATTATCTCTATTGATTTTGGGAATATCCATTCTCTAACTTCCGGACGACCTACTATTGATACATCTCTGTATATAATTCCTTCCCCTAATGGTACTGTTAAAGAAGGCCATGTTGTATTATCTTCTGGATCATAAAGTGTTGGTTCTTGTCCATCAATATAAATTGTATCTACAGATATTTCTGCAATCACTTTACCATTACTCTCTATCTGTACACGAGGTTCCAATGCTGTATACACATCTACATAAAAAGTAGTATCAATTTCCCACATTCCATCAGGACGTTGGAAGGCTTCTAATGTATCAGCATCTCCTTCACTACCTAAACCAATATAAGTTACGGGATTATAAAAAACATTGTTTAATCTAACGCCTTGTAAACCTGCTTCTGTAAACAATACATTTACAGAATACTCCGAAGAATTTGAACCAGATTCTGGTATAATATAATCACGCAGGTCATCTCCTTTTATGTAGTTCCCTTCTATAAAGAAGTTACCACTATCTAAAACCCATTCATGAGAATAAATTCCTTGAGACAGGTCCATGAAAGCCATAGATTCTCCTGCATTACGTACTAAATTATTGTGTGCAAAACCACCTGCTTCTGTATACCAAGATACATCTGAGTAAGTTGGAGTTTGCAATTCTTCTTCTTTGTTACAACCTAATAAAGCAAACAAAGTAAATAGTATAAACGATATATGTTTTAAAGTCTTCATAGCTATTATTTACCAAGATTAGGGTTAGAAATAATTTCTTCCAAAGGCAATGGATAGTAATCGTGAAGCTCAGGATTGTAATTTAATACCGCATCCTCGCAATCAATAATTGGAATACTAAATGTCTCGTCTCCGTTGTTGTATGGAAATAAATCCGATTTATTTCTTCTTTGTTTTTTTCCTTCTGAATTTGTAAAAAAGTACGTTTCTGCTCTATAAATCTGACTAGATACTCTTTCAAAATTCTCTTTTATTTTTCCCCACCTTCTTAAATCAATCCATCGAATTGAATGTCCTTCAACACCTAATTCTAAAGGCTTTTCTACAAACATTAAATGATTCCAAAGCTGTTCAATGCTATAAACATTCTCGTCATAATCATTTGCTGAATTACCATTTGATAAACCAATAAGTTGTAAACCCCATTTCTTTCTTACCTCATTGATTAATACTGTTGCTTTAGTACCATTTCCGGTAGCTAAATAACATTCAGCAAGATTTAAATAAGCTTCAGATAAGCGGTTAACTACTACATTTTTTCCAGAGTAATACGCTCCTTTGGGTAAGTTATTTTCAGATGTTACAATATCATGGTTAGAGAATTTCTTCCAATAAGAAAATTCATATTTACCAAAAGTGATTACTTCTGGTGTTATTCCAGATCTGTAATACTGTGTTTGTTCATCATTTACTAATGCTACAGAAGCAGATGCTCTTAAAGAAACGTTGCGTTCTACAGGTAGAAAAGAACCGTCTTCTTGTTCTACTAAATAGAAATTCCTAGGGTCTTTTGTGTCTTTTACTTCTGTTTTGTACGCATATGAAATCCAAGCTGTTGGTGTAAATGCTCTTTGCCCTCCTTGAGAACCCGGAGCACTATACCTTGCTAATCTATTACTAGGTGATTGTTCATCCCAACGATCCAATTCTGGGCGCATATTATCATCATAAATTATCTCGAAGATAGATTCAGAATTAAATTCACCCTTACGTGTAAACATTGCTGTTTCATCTGTTTCTAATACATATGGATAAGCACCCGAAACCAATTCTTCATAGTATAATTTTGCCTTTTCGTAATCAGGGTTAATCTCATCTCCATCTACATTAGCAGGTGCTTCTAATAAATAAAGGTTACCCAAAAACATAGTAGCAATACCTTTTGTCATTCTTCCAGAAGATAATTCACTTTCAGATTCTGAACCGTAGAATATTGGTAAATGCTCATATCCATATTCAAAATCTTCTAAAATAAATGCTCTTACTTCGTCTTTAGAAGACACAGGAATATTAAACTCTTCCAATTCTACAGGTACACTTTTACGAATAATAATTCTACCATTATTGTATGTTTGGTACAAGTAAAAATGAAATATACCTCTTAGCATTCTTGCTTGTGCCATCTGAGAAATCCAAATTGGGTTTTCAGCTTCTCCTGCTAAAGGTCCTTCTAAACCTTCTATAAGTTGGTTACATCTAAAAATACCTGAATATAATGCCGACCACTTTTTATTAATCTCGTTCTGAGAGTTGGTGTACGTTTTATAATACCAAGGTTCGCCTTGCCCAGATACTCTAGGTCTACCAGCTGCAACAGATGGGTACCCTAAGTCTGACCTCCATGCTTCTTCTAAAATATTTAAATTAAAATGGTTTAGTAAAGACGAGTAAGATGCTGTAAGTACTTTATCGGATTCTACCAAGCTTGTAAAATAGTCTTCTACAGGTTTAGCATTAGGATTATTTTCTGACAGATAATCACTTTGGCAGCTAATACCTACTATCGAAAGTAGTGCGAACAAGCAGTATTTTTGTAGTTTTTTTCTCATTAATTTCATCATTTCAATCGTTTAGAAGTTTAACTTAAAGCCTGCTAAATACATTGCTGAAATAGGATAGTTACCTTTATCCAAACCTCTTGAAGATACGCCATTACCTGCTGCTTCAGGATCATAACCTGTATAATTGGTAAAGGTTAATGGGTTTTGAGCTGATACATATATTCTAAAATTATTCATTCCTAAACGGTCTAGAGCATTACTTGGTAAAGAGTACCCTAGTTGAATATTTTTAAGTCTGATGTAAGAACCATCTTCTAACCATAAATCTGTATAAGCTCTATAGTTATCGTGTTCTTTTGTTGTTCCTCTATAAGCGGCTACGTCTGCTGTTGGGTTTGCTCTGTTCCAAGTATTTACCTGATCTGCATGTCTACCTTCTGAATAAGCCATTGCTTTAGAACCGTTCATTACCTGATGTCCGATTGCTGCATACCAATGCATCATTAAATCAAATCCTTTATAAGATACATTCATTATTAATCCACTTTCCCATTCAGAGAAACCAGACCCCATATACACTCTATCTTTATCTGTAATCTGACCATCGTTATCGGTATCTTTATACACAAGGTCTCCCATTTTAGCACCAGGATTTAGTTGCTGATACGCTGCTAATTGTTCTGCAGTTTTAATTACACCTTCTGTTTTATAAAGAAAGAAAGCACCTGCTTCGTAGCCCTCTGCAAATACGGTTACTTTAGATGTAGCCGATGCTCCTGCTATTAAACCATTGTCTGTTGTATAAATAAAATCGTCTGTATTAAGACTTGTAATCTCGTTTTGGTTCTTTGTAAAAGTACCTGTAAGACTCCAATCAAATTTACCTGTTTTACCTCTATACGTTGCAGAAAGTTCTAACCCTTGGTTTACCATATTACCTATGTTCATGGTTACTTTAGAATCCGCACCAGAACCGGCACCTCCAGATGGGGGTAATTGAACAGGGAATAACATATCAGATTTTTCTGTATGATAAACATCTGCTGTTACAGATAACCTGTTCCCAAAAAAGCCTAAATCTACACCAATATTATTTTGGATTGATGTTTCCCATTGTACATCTCCATTGGCAAAGCTTTGTTGTGCCGCTCCGTAATAAAGTGTTGGAAATCCTCCTGATCCAAATGGATAATCCATTCCATTCTGAATGGTTGCTTTATCAGTATAAGGTAAAAAGCTTTGTCCACCTACCTGACCATGTGATGCACGCACCTTAAATGCGTTTGCTACAGTCGAAATTCCTTCCCAGAAACCCTCCTCAGATATATTCCATGCTACAGATGCTGATGGAAAGAATTTCCATTTACTACCATCTGCAAATTTAGAATTACCATTGTAATTACCACTGAAAGAGAGCATGTACTTACTTTTATAATCATAAGTAAAACGCCCTAAAGTTCCAATAATATTATATACGTAATCATATCCGTTAGTTGCAGATGCAGCTAAAACTGCACCATCTAAAACACGAATAGAATTATCGACAATTCCATATTTTGTTGCTATAAAACTATTCCTAGTATAAGACTCGTTAGATACACCCACAATTGCAGATACCTTATGATTCCCAAATTTCTTAACATAAGATAAACGACCATCTACTGAGAAACCTGTTCTTCTAGACGACTCATTTGATACATACGAGTTGGCAGGATCTGATTGTAAATTTCCATCTTCATCATAGTTTTCTATAAATGGTTTAAACTTCATTCTAAAATCATTTACAGCATTGACACCAATGTTTGTATTAAATTTTAAACCATCAACAATAGTGTATCCAATACTAATATTTGCTTGCGACTTTGTTCTATTTGTTACATCTTCAAAACGCATTGCTTCTAATACATTGTTGGTAGTACTCCATTGGCTTTCGTCGACAATCACTTGGTCTTGTGTTGGATCTAATACCGGTTTGTAAGGAGCATAACGAATTGTTTGTGTAAGCAAGTTTGAAGATGTTCTTCCTAGCTCTTCAGAACTTACTGCAATAGACGAGTTAATGTTCCATCTATCCTTCTTGTAATTCATTCCGCCACGAGCATTGTATCGTGTAAAACCAGAATTGATTAAAGAACCCTTATCATCAAAGAAACCAGCAGTAAGATTGTATGTTAAGTTCTTACCACCACCATTAATACCAAGGTTATAATTTTGAGTAGGCTGATTGTCTTTAATCACTACTTTAGATAAATCAGTATCGTTGGCAAAAGAAGCAGGGTTTCTTGGAATAGGTAAATTTGTAGAGTTGTCCCAATCATTAGAACCTCTATTTCTTTCCGTAATCATATCAAAATACACTTGTTCCTTTGTATTCATCAAATCAATACCCGACGTAATATTTTTAACACCATAAGAGGCGTCTAAGCTTACGTTAATTTTACCTGCTGTCCCTTTTTTAGTTGTAATTAAAATTACACCATTCGCACCTCTAGTACCATAAATTGCACAAGATGCTAAATCTTTTAATACATCCATCGATTCTATTTCCGATGGTGCAAGTCTTGGGTTTTCATTTTGTGGAATTCCATCCACCACATATAAAGGTTCTGTTGCTCCTGCCATATCAGATACGGTACTTACCCCTCTAATCTGTATGACTGCATCTGCTCCAGGAGCACCAGAAGTAGTTACATTTACACCCGCAATTTGTCCTTGCAGTGCCTGTGCAACATCACTTGATGTGTAATTCTCGATAGCTTCGCTTGTAATATGAGAAACAGCTCCAGAAACTTCTTTCTTTTTTTGCTCTCCGTAACCAATCTTCACTACCTCATCTAACATTTCTACGTCTGCTATTAAAGCAACGTTAATAACACTCTGAGTACCGACTTTTACTTCTTTAGTTTCTAACCCGATAAAGCTATATTCTAGCATTTCTCCAGTTTCTGCAAAGATTGAATAGTCTCCATCAAAATTTGTTACTGTACCTTGCGTTGTTCCTTTAATTCTGATACTAACGCCAGGTAACCCTATGTTATCCTCTTCGCTTACCACTTTTCCCTTTATTCTTATGGATTGAGCTGATGTGTCAAAAGAAAATAAAAGCACAATCAAAAAAAGAACGAAGTGAGTATAGTAAGTAGTAGAGGTTTTATAAATAGTATTAATTTGCTTCATGTTGTTTTAAATACATATTGATATTCATTTCATCTAAAAGATCAAAAACAGAATTTTATGAGTTATAAAAACTGTATTGATGTATCTCATTTTTGTTCATTGTTTTTCCATCCGTTAAAAAATTTGAAAACTAAAATTGTAAGTCATTCTTGAGTAAAATTGCAATTGTAAAAAGATCACTTATTGATAGTTCAAAAGTAAGTGACAACTGAATTTTATGTGTCTGTAAGAATTTATACAATGTATCTGACAGGATAAAAACGTCTAAAAACACCTTTAAAGGCTTTTTTCGTGTATATTTAGGTAAATGAACAAAAATAGATGGATACAAAATCTAAAGTAGTACCTCTTGTGTATTTATTGATAAAGAATTGATCAAATTATTATTGAATAATCAAGACATTTACTTGACTATTAATCCTTTTATAAAACCTTTTCTACTAAATAAGGTCTAGATATTAATGGTAATAAGCTGATGTATAGAAGTAAAGTATATTTCATATGCATTGTGGTAGTTAAATATTAATCGATGTTGTGTAGTATTTAATCAAAAATAAAAATTTAAAATTATATATTAGTTAATTTATATAAATTCCTGTAATAATTTTATAAATTTTTGACAAAAAAATACAGTAGCATTGCAGAATACTTGCAACACTACTGTACTTTTATAAGGTTCGTTTTAGCACTTACATTGTCTGTTTCATCTCTTCGGATAATTCCACATCTATAAATCTAAATAACCCACAAGGCACATCAATTGATGTCGTATTTCCTTTTATTTTATATTCTTTTTTATTTACAACATCTGTAATTTTAGCTACTTTAATACCGTTAAAAGTAATTTCAGCCACTCTATCGTTAGGGTTGATATAGCCATTATCGATTAATGTTAAACGAAGGTGTTTTTTATCCGTTTGGACAGCTACCCATGCAACATCTCCTGATACGTTTATTGGTAACTTTTTAGCTCCCTCTTCTATCGCTTTAGCTACATTTGTATAATATTTATCGGCTGGATAATGTTCTTTTCCATCTGCAGAAAGGTAGTCTTTTCCATCAGTAATAAACTCTTGCATATTCCCTTTATACATTGGATGCAAGTGATCCTCTAATTTTCCTCTAGGAGCATCTTTATCTGCATAAACTCCTTCTTGAGGAGGTGTGATTAATACCAAACCTTTAGAGTATTTTGGTAGAAAATCTAATCTCCTTTCTTTTGATCCAGAGGCATATGCAGAAAAATCATGTGCTCTAACCGGAGATGCAGGCCATGAACCATTTAATCTAGAGAAAACCATTTTATTTTTTTCTTCATGTTCTTTAGAATAAAATGTTGTCCACTTTGCATTGTTTCCTTCATTTAAATACACAGGGTTAGGAGCAGTCATACTTAAATGCACAGGATTGAAACTCACTATTTCTGATTTCTTTGGAACGTAAATTACTCCATTAGCCACCATTTCGTACAATACGCTTATGTACTCTTGGTCTACAGGGAAATTATTAATGTACTGTGCACCACTTGCAATATTGTAGACTAACATTCTTAAAAAATGATTAGGTACCATCTGATGGGAATGTTGTCTTAATCTATAATAACTTGCATTATCTCTTGCTCCTCTTGCACCCCAACTTTCTGTTGCGCCGCTGGCCCAGATACCCATTTTTCCCGCTACACTTAAATCCATAGATTTATCGGTAGTTTCTTCCATAGAAGGGACAAAAACCTCTGCATATTTTCCAGAAAGCAGCCCGTTCCACATTGGTTTATAAATAATTGCTTGCCAAAATGTGTGTTTAGAGCGTATATAAATATTGGCATTCTTTCCTTCAGAATATTCTGCGAGTGGATACAAATAGTTATTAAGGTAATACTCAAAGTTTTCATCATAATGCTCTAATTCTGGGAAAATCATTACTAATTTTTTCTCTTTCCCCCCGGCATCAATTACTTTCTTCTCTGTATCTAAACTTATCATTAAAGGATCATTTCCATGACCACCCCAATAGGCAATTCCTGGATTATTTTTGTATAACGGTAATAATGTATTCAACATTTGTTCCTGTGAGTTGACATACTTTTTACGTCTATCACGCTTCTTCTCATATACCTCATTTCCAAAAGATGACCTGTCCCAATTTTCAACTTTTGCCATATGCTGACTTTTTAAGAAATAAGGAGATGTATTGGTTTTAGAAATACGCTCAATTACTGCTTGATTTCCTTCTTTAATAGATTCCGTCATAAAGTACACATCCTGACTTTTCCCTTCCCACTTTCCTTTTTTAAAAGATTTGATACTTGTTCTAAAATCAGCAGTGTTCTGTATTACTTTAGCAAGTTTTCCTTCTGGCTGTAAAGCAATATATTCCTTTTTCCATGAGGGTACTTTTGTATTAATAATATGAATACAGCTACCCCCACTCTGTGCACTCGCTAATAAAATATTGCCATTTGAAGTATCTTTCCATAAATCATTATAAGAATAATTAGTTGCTAAAACTTCAGCTTTCTCTACTTCTAAAGAGGTAGGTTGTAAGATTATTCTTGTTCCAAAAAGTGTAAATAATTTTTCTGTTTTTCCATCTGATACCCACTCTGTTTGTGCTACTCTATAACCAAAATGATCAAGTTGCTTTCTAAAACTCTTTTGAAATTTAGCGTAGATTGGTTTTATTTTTTCAGTTGCATTTAAATCAATTACAGTAAGTTGTGCTGCTTGGATCATTCCAGAAGAACCTAAATACAATTCATCTACACCATCTTTGTTGGTATCTGCAATTCTAAGATCACCTACTGTTCCTTTATCACCCACTTTAATTTTCTTGAACGGCAAAGCTGCATCAGCTTTAAAAAGGTAAATAGAACCTGTAGAACTATTTTGGTTTATAGTACCATGTAAAACAAGTATTTCTTCGTTATTTTTATACGTTGCTTTACGAAGAAAATTTGCTGTATGCTCCTTTAACTTTGGAGAAGCTTTTTCTGTGTTTTTTCCCCACGACTTATCAATAGAATAATCTACAGAAGCTATTGTTTTGAATACATTACCCGTAGAAGAAAGGTAGTACAAGTTCTTGTCCATTCCGCCAGTTACAATATATTTCCCATTCTTGCCGTTCATCACAGTTACGGCAGTAAGTGGCGTTTCTGAGGGTTGATTTTGCCACATTAGCTTACCTTTTGCATCTAAAACATAAAGGTTTCCATCTGCATTGGCCGTCAGAATCTCGTCTGTACCATCTCCTGTAATATCTTCACACCACACATCATGATTGGCAAAACCTGATAGCTTATTTTCCCAAACTTTTTTACCATCTTCTGTAAAGACTAATATTGTTCCTTCGTAACTGTTTGCCACAATGTAATTGCCCCCATTAATCTGAGCATTACGTACCAAACTAATTGTATAGTCTGTATCAAAACTTACAATTCCTTTCTTAGGTTTTTCTTTTGCTAATAACACTATTGGTAATAGAAGTAATCCTATTATTAATTTTAGATATTTCATTTTCAAATTCATACTTTATAATAAAAAAATATTGGAAGTTTATAGTGTTAGTACCCTTTCTTTTAGTAGTCACACATCGAAAAGTAGTACTTTTGTTATTCGTAATCTAAACAAAATGAATTGTCTAGTTTTAAATTTTTTCTAAATAAATATCGTCAACATAAATTAGTCCTGGTCCACCATAGGTAGAACTTGTAGGAATTGACATTACCATGTTTCCATTTTTTACAGTATTAACTGTAATCTTCTGACTAACCTCTATCCACTTTCCTGTTTCTACCTTTTTAAATTTCATAGATGCAGAAGCCCACCCATTATCTCCGGTAATATTAATAAGCAAACTCTTAGGGTGTTGTTCTCCTAGCCATACTTTTGCATACATATTATATACGCCTGCTTTAATATTAATTTTGTGTATACTTAATAATGGCAAGCTCTTTATTTTAATATTCTTCTGCTCAGGTACTTTGTCACATGAGTATTTTAGTGAGAAAGAACCTGTTACTTTTTTCTCGTCAGTAATACTCCAATACTCCTTATCTGTGGTCCACCAACTTTCTACCCCTTCTTCAAAGCTAAAAAAGCTTTCGTCAAGGTTATTTTTTGCTCTGTAAACAAAGTCTCCTTGAGCAAATATACTTGAAATAAATGCCAGTTGAATGATAGTCAATAGAGTCATAGTTCTCATAATTCCTTTCTGTTATTAAATAAGTTGAAAATATTCAAGTTGTGTACTTCATCTCTGTAATAGTCAAATAGACGATTATTTAATTTAAATCATGTATTCATAAATAATTAAAGTGTCACTTTGGGTATTCGGCTCTTTGATTTGAAACATAAACGTACAAATTAATACTTTTATGAGTGTTTAGACAATTGATGGACTATCAAATACATCATTATCAAATTATAAGAATACATTTATTTTATGCTGAGTAAGTACTAATCAATACAACCTAAAATGAAATGATGATGTGGAAAAATAAGATTTTCTCTCTAACAATAACTTTTGCGATAACATTTTGTACACACTATGTAAATGCTCAAGATGAGCAACAATTAAATGTGCTTTTTATTGCTATAGATGATATTAATGATTGGATTGGTCCTTTAAGTGGCAACCCTCAAGCAATTACTCCAAATATTGATAAATTTTGTAACGAAGGTGCCGTAATTTTTAATAACGCTGTTTGTGCTGCTCCAATTTGTGGACCATCTAGATCTGCTAATTTATCTGGATTTATGCCAAATAGAACTGGGGTATATGGCAATGCAACAAACATGATCTATTCTAGTATTGTTAAAGAAAATGCTACACTACCAGAGTACTTTTCGGACAATGGATACTACACTTTATCGAATGGAAAGATTTTTCATAAACATGCTACTGAACATGGTGTTGACTTTGGGCAATGGGCATTTGATGAACATGCTAGAGCAAGACGTTACGTAAAGGATAGTCCAAACCCAAAAATGCTTTACAGTGCAAAAAATGGTTGTATTAACGGAGACAAAAAAGAGGAATACAAGGCGAATGCAAAACTAAGTTGGGGGCCTACAAAAAAACCTTTTGAAGAAACTGTAGATTACAAAGTAGCTAATTGGACCAAAGAACAATTAAGTAAAGACTTTGATAAACCCTTCTTTATGGCTGTAGGACTAATTAAACCTCACTTACCTTGGTTTGTACCAAAAGAATTTTTTGAAATGTATGCAGTAGATTCTATTCAACCACCTGTAGTAAATTCAGACGATTTAAATGATATTCTAAATCCTGATGGTTCTCTTTTACATCAACCTTCAAAAGAATATAAATGGGTAAAAAAACACGGTTTAGAAAAAGAAGCTACTAGAGCTTACCTTGCAAATATCTCTTATGCTGATGCATGTTTAGGTATAATTTTCGATGCTTTAGAAAAAAGTGGACATGCAGACAATACTATCGTTATTATTTGGGGAGATCATGGTTGGCACCTTGGAGAAAAGCAGCGTTATTTAAAAAGTACTTTGTGGAATGAGGTAACCAAAACTCCTTTTATTGTACGAATGCCAAAGATGAAAAATCCTCTTTATTGTAGCCGTACAGTAAGCTTAATAGATATGTTCCCTACTTTAAATAGTCTCTGTAACTTACCAGTAAAAGAAAACTTAGATGGACATGATTTTTCTAAATTACTACTTGATCCCACTGCTAAATGGGAATATCCTGGGGTTACGGTCTCTGCTAGTGGTACATCTGTAACTGGAGAAGAATGGCATTATATTCAGAACCTTTCTGGTGCAGAAGAATTGTACAACCTTAAAAATGACCCTTTAGAATGGACCAATCTTATTAATGAGCCTAAGTATAAACCTATAATTGAAGATATGAAAAAATGGGTTCCTATAGAAAGAGTTACTTCACCTAAAAAGCGATATAAAAAGCCTAAAAACTATGTTGATGCGGCAGCTGATACTACAATAAAATCAAGTAGAATGTTGAGTGTTATTAAGTAGTTTTGTTGGTAAAAAAAATCTCCTAGTATATTTTGCGAGAAGCATTACTAGGAGATTTTTATTTGGTGGTATTTTATTCTTATTGCTCTTGCGTTGCCGCTACAATCATTTCCCTTAACTTTTCATAATGAATGATATCATCATTGGTTTTGTCTCCATATGCTAATAGTTTTACAGATAATTCTGAGATAATACCTTTGTATTCAGGATTATCAAATAGATTAACTGTTTCCGTTGGGTCTTTCTCTAAATCAAAAAACCATGGCTTAGTTAACGATTTATCATAAACTAATTTATAACGGTTAGTTACTGCTGCTACCCAGAATTGGAATCTTACAAAAGTGATATCTTCAAACGTATTTTCACTTTCTCCTTTTAATAATTTTGAGAAGTCTTTACCTTGTGTAGAAGATGGGTTAAAGTATTTATTCTCCACATCAATCAATGCTAAAAATGTATCCATCCAATCTGTAGTGTTTACTGCATTGTTCACCACTGTTCCTGCTTTAATCATCTTTGGATATCTAATTACAAATGGAATTTTAGCAGAACTCTCATAAGGAGTACCTTTATTTTCATGAGCTAGTTCACCAAGCATATCACCATGATCTGATGTAAAAACAATAATTGTATTGTCTAAAATACCTTCGTCTTCTAGTTTTTTTAGTATTCTTCCTACATTGTCATCAATGCATTTTACAGCTCCATGGTATCTTGAAATATCAACAATTAATTTAGTAGAATCATACCCTCTTTTGAAGCGTTGCTTTTGGCTTACCCATTTAGGATATTCAGTACCTCTTAATGCAGTTGTAGAATAAGTAATAGGCAAATGGAAATCCTCTTTATTGTACATATCATTATATGGAGCACGAACAAGATTAGGTGTATGTGGGTCTGGCATACTTACAACATACATAAATGGCTTAGCCTTATTCTCTTCAATAAATTCAATTGTTCTATTTGCTAACCAATCTGTAGTATATGTTTTATCGTCTGCAGTAACTATGGCTTTTTTAGCCTTCTCCTCTGCAACTTTTGGTGTAATACCGTCTGCTTCAAAAGCTAATTTTTTCCAATGTCCGCTGTTAAACATATATTTGTTATCCTCAAAACCATGAAAAATTACTGGTGGAGCCCAACCCGGTTTAGGATCACCTTCTTCCAAGTGCCATTTTCCAGAATATCCTGTAGCATATCCTATTTTATTTAAAACTTTTGCAATTGTCTGCGCATCTTGTTTTATCCCGATTCCATTTCTATAAACACCTGTAGTTTGCGGGTAGTTACCTGTAAACATAGAACTTCTAGATGGAGCACATGAAGGTGTAGAGGCATACATACTTGTTAAAACTGCTCCTTCCTTTCCAATTCTATCTATATATGGAGTACTATAATCTGGAATTACTCCCCATGGATTAGCCATTTCTGTTAATCCTTTTTCTAATAGAAGCTCTTTGTAAATACTTAGTGTTCTAAAATTGTGTTCATCTGTAAGTATTATCAATAAGTTTGGCTCTTTTTGTTTTTTTGTAGTACTCTTTGCTTTCTCTATACCCGATGAGTATACTTTACAAAAGCTTAGTGTTAGAAGTAGAGTACAAAATAATTTTACATTCATATTAAAAAATAATTCATTGTGACATTCATTTCAATGTACCAAAAATAAGTTTCATCAAAATAAAACCCGTCTTTCTACATAATACTGATGTATCTACGCTTCAATTTTAGTGTTTATTATACACTATATACTATATAAAAAGACAAAGTATTAACTTTACTACAACAGACAAAAGCACGTTTTTATCAATTTATTTAGGTTTATAAGCTAGTTAACGGCTACTTATACACAGAAGTACATAATTAATACGGACAGATATTAAAAGCATTTTTGTTTATATGAATTTAGTACTCTAATAAAACGGAAATGAATGAACTTAACATGAAAAATCTACTTATACTTTTTAGCTTTATATCGACTTTATTTTTTAGTAGTTCTCTACTTGCTCAATCCAAAAAAGACAGTAAACCTAATGTCTTATTTATAATGGTTGATGACATGAATGATTGGGTAAATGCTTTTGGAGGTCATCCGCAAGCAATTACACCTAACATTGATAAAGTGGCTAAAAAAGGAATTATGTTTAAAAATGCCTATTGCTCTGCTCCGCTTTGTAATCCTTCTAGAACAAGTTTACTAACAGGGTTAAGACCATCTACGACTGGTGTTTATGGTAATGTAGAACATTTTAGAGAAGAAGGATTTACTGATGTAGTTACTTTACCACAGCATTTTGGAGCAAATGGTTATACAACTATTGCAGCAGGAAAAATATTCCATAGTCCAAGGGGAAACAAAGAGATACCAAAACCGGGGAGTGATCCAGGGTCTTTCCAAACGGAAAAATATTCTAAGTTAGGGACTAAGTTTCCTGATAAATCTCTGAGACAATCACACGGTATTAATTTTGATCAGAAGGGAATTAAAAAGAACTTTAAAAAATCATTTGATTGGTACGGTATTGATGACACGACAGAGGAAACAAACGATTGGCAAAATGCTGAATATTGTGCAGACTTCTTGAAAGAAAATCATGATAAACCATTCTTTTTAGCTTGTGGTATTTTCCGTCCTCATTTACCATGGTATGCTCCTAAAAAATATTTTGACATGTATGATGTTGAAACTATTCAACTTCCTGTTGTTATAGAAAATGATTTAGATGATTTAGGTAAAGGTGGAAATAAATTAGTAAGTCCTACATTACATAAAGAACTTGTAGAAAAAGGACTTTGGAAAGAAGCTGTTAGAGCTTACCTTGCTAGTTTAACTTTTGCAGATGAGTGCGTTGGACAAGTTGTAGATGCATTAGACAATAGCCAATATAAAGACAATACAATTATTGTAATTATGGGTGACCATGGCTGGCACCTTGGAGAGAAAGAATTTTGGGGTAAGAACACTTTATGGGAACGTTCTGCTAAAACGCCATTAATTATTTTTGACCCTAGAACTAAAGGAGGAAAACAGGTTACTAATATTGTTTCTCTACTAGACGTCTACCCTACTTTATCTGAAATGTGTGGACTCCCTATAAATAAATCAAATGAAGGTAGTAGCATCTATGATTTAGTAAAAAACCCTAAAAAGAAAACTAATAAGATGGTGGTTACTTCAAAAGACAAAGGTTTCCATACTATCCGTTCAAGCCAATATAGATATATTTCTTATCCTGATGGAACAGAAGAATTATACGACCATAATATCGATCCTAATGAATGGGAAAATGTAGTTAAAAAAGAAAATTATAAAGAAGCTTTAAATCTTATGAGAACTGCATTAAAAGAAAAAATTTCTGTTAATAATTGATAGAAATAACCTACTTATTTTTAGTAACCCATTCTTAAAATAAAACCCTACTTTATACTTTCTTTCTAGTTAGTTTAAAGTAGGGTTTCTCATGTTATCAACTCCTATGTTATTACAAAAGCAGGCTATTTTTATTCCATTGGGCAAAATAAACATTGATTGTATTTAGAATAATCCTCCAAAAACCTAAAGCAACCTCCTCTAAAATTTATAAATAGTTAGCCGTATGTTGGTATTTAGTTCTTCATATTTAGTAAATTATAGAACACCTACTTTGATAAATTTCTCAATGAGCTCAATAAATACAAAATACTTACTTTCTATTATTTGCTTCTTCTACTTATTAACTAGTTCTTTAGCACAAGAAAAAACAGAGATTTATAACGATTCAATTCGATCTTATATTGATCAGGGTAAGTTTCAGGAAGCTACAGTCACAATAGAAAAATGGGTAAAAGAAGCCCGTAATGACTATACAGCATCTTCTGTAAGGTTGTTAATTCCCTTAGTTACTGCAGGGCAAGCCTATATTCTTATGCAAGAGTTTTCGAAAGGAATAGGCTATATGGAAGAGGCATTAGGGATAATGAAAGAAACAACGGGTTGGCTATACCCCGATTATGCTATTGCTACAAACTATTTAATAACAGGTAAATTACTCTTAAAAGAGGTAGATGATGTACCTAATTTATTAAAGGAGATTAATCTAATTCATGAAAAAACAATTGGTAAACAGAATATTAACTACGCTCAAGCACTTTTTAATCAAGGTCTATATGAGTCAATTTTAGGGAATTATGATTTAGCCGAACAAAATTATTTAGCAGCAATCAACCTATCAAAACAATTTCCTAATAAAAGAATATACATGCTTTTTGAGGTCTACCTCAATCAGGTGTACTTACATTCTTCTAAAACTGAACAAGTAATTGCCAACTTAACACTCCTAAAAAAGAAGGCTGAAGACCTAAATTACACCAACTCATTTGTTTATACGAGAGTATTATTAGTATTAGGAGATGCTTATAAAAAAAATACAGAATACGGCGAAGCCACTTTAATCTATAATCTATGTGAGCGAAAAGTGGCTAAGATCTTTGGTACTAATCATAATGCATTTGCCAATGTTCTTACTCGGATAGCTAGTATATATATGCTTCAATCTAAATATTCTGTCGCCAAAGTATTGCTTAAAAAAGCCAATAAAATTTATGAAGAAGATAAAGATCAGTTGTCTCGTCATAATACTGTAATGCTAAATCTTACTGCTTTATATATTAAAGAAGGTAAGTATGATAAAGCTCAAATTTACTTTGATAAAGTCGCATTAACCATAGACCGAGATATTGAAAATCAGAATTATTATAGTATTAATCAGGCTCGATTTGAGATGTTGGATGGCAATTATATTGATGCCGAACTGATACTTTCTGAGCTTGTAAATAACTTAAAAAAAGAAAGCCTCCAATACACTCCAAATTATGCCCAAGCTATCTCAATGTTAATTGATTTATCTGTAATTCTTGGTAGAATAAACCGTGCTGAAATTCTCTTAAATGAATGGTCTGCATTTTTAACGGACAATACCATGGAGAGAAGCAATTGGTATTTTAGGGCATTGATTACAAAAGCTAAAATACTTTCTTCACAAGAACAATTTACTGCCTCAATTACTTTATTAGAAGAGGTGGATAGCTTGCTGTATCAACAATTTAAGAAACCTCATTTTTTAAATATTCGCCTAAATATTCTATTGGGAGAAAACTACCATAAATTGGTAAAACTAGAGAAAGCTAAATTTTATTATCAGAAAAGTATAGCAGTTGCAAATAAGCTTCAGTTCTATGAAAAAAATGCAGTAACCTTAAAAACGAAAGAAGTTTTACTTACTATAGATGTTGAAGAAGGCAATTATCAAGATAAAGAAAAGCAGTACCTAGAAATTCTTAGTGCATCAAAAAAAGACATCTTATTCCATACCAGAACTCAGAGCGATTTAGCAACTTTATACGCTAGAACAGGAAAATGGAAAGAAGCTGAAAAATTAATTATAGAGGCGGTAACGGAACGTCTAAAATTATATAGAAGTACGTTAAATTATTCTAGTGAGAACGAAAAGCGTCTTTACCTTAAAAAGACACGCTATGTTTTCGAAACTTTTTATGCGTTAATAATGATGGAAGGTGAAAATACACTACCAGCATTGTCTGAACTTTGTTACAATTTACAAATTCAATACAAAAATTTCTTTTTAGATGAAGGAAAAAACCGTAAAAAAGAAGTAATTGATTTTAGATCTGAGCGTAAAAAATATAATTTCCCTACCTACCTCACGCAAATGTATCATATGCGTTCACAGGTTGCATCGTTAAATTTTATGTCTCCAAAACAGCGTACTTCTTTAAATGCAGATGGCCTAAAAATTATGGATAGGGTTAATAATTTAGAAAAAGCACTGGTGTTTGCTGCTGATGCTTTTGCTGATACTGTTTACGTTCAGAATTTAGATACTTGGAAAGACATTCAATCAAAATTGGAAAAAGATGATATTGCTATTGAAATCATAAAAGTATCTGATAAAAATAAAATCACTACTAAATATTTTGCACTAATCGTAACGCATAACAACTCCTCTCCTACAATGATTGATCTTGGTAGCTCAGAACTTTTAGAGAACCAAGTGTATAAAGAATATAAAACTGCTATGGTATCAAAATCACGTAGTTTAGTACTTAATACAACTCCTAATAAGAGGTTAAATACCTACAATGCTTTATGGTTGCCTATCAAAAATAAAATTGAAGATAACGTTCAAAAGATCTATATAAGTTGCGATGGTGTCTACAATCTTATCAACATAAATACCTTAAAAAATCCCGTTTCTCAGAAGTATATTATAGAAGAAGACTTTATACTTCCTTTAACTTCTACGAGTGAATTACTGATTGATTCTCCTTCAAAAATAAAAAATAAAACCGCCTTAATGATCGGGAATCCAACATTCCACAATTATGGCACTGAAAATTCTAATAGAGGCGAGGAACAATTTGATGAGGAAGAAATGCTGATAGAATTAGATGAACTACCGGGTACAGAGGTTGAAATAAATAATGCCGCTAGTTTATTAAAAAGCAAAGGTTGGCAAGTAACTACCGTAATGAATGATGAAGCAACAGAAGCATATATAAAAAATATTGGTACCTCTCCAGAAGTACTTCACATTGCTACACATGGCTTTTTTATAAGTGACATTCCTTATGGTATATCAAATAATGTATTACTCCGTTCTGGTCTGTTTTTTACAGAAATTACAAACAAAAGAGAAAATATTAAGGCTGCATATACAACTGGTATTGATGGTATTTTAACGGCTTATGAAGTAAAAAGCTTGAACCTATCTAATACTGAATTATTAATTTTATCTGCCTGCCAAACGGGGGTTTCTGAAATTACAGAGGGAGAAGGGGTTTCTGGTTTACAATCTGCTTTTAGTATTGCTGGTGCAAACAGTATTGTAATGAGTCTCTGGAGTGTTGACGACAATGCTACTCAAATGCTAATGAATAACTTTTATGAAAGGTGGACAGAAACAAACGATAAATACACTGCCTTTAGACAAGCTCAGTTAGACATTATGAAAAAATATTCTAAACCTTATTATTGGGGTGCTTTTATTATGGTCAATTAGTATTTTAAGAGACAAAAAAACCGACGAAATAAACTAAGTTATCCCGTCGGTTTTCTGATATTTCATCAAATTTAATAGCCAAAAAGACCTCTAAAATATTATATTTTTTGTGGTAATAAACTTAGTCCTATCACTAGTATATCATCTGTCTGACTGTATTTAGTACCATCTTCTTTTGTAAGCCAATCTTGAAGACTTTTTGTAAGTATTTGTTCCTGAAGTGGCATTGTCATTTCTGCATTATCTACCAATTTTTCTCTAAATTGTTTAGAGCCATATTTTCTATCTTTTGTACCTCCAAACTGATCTTGAAAACCATCTGAATAGATATAAAATGAGGTCAATTTATCGACCTTAATTGTATGCTTATCAAAAGATACTTGAGGTTTAATAGACCCTATCGAGTTTCTATTTCCTTTAATTAAATTGATCTGACCATCTGTACAATATACCAATGGGTTTCTTGCTCCAGAAAACTCTACCGTATTCGTTTTAGAATCATAAACTAAAATACTCATATCCATACCGTCTCTTAATTGCTTATCAGAATTATAAAGAGTATTATTTATTTGGATATGTAGTGCTTGCAAAATGATTTCTGGAGATGTAATTCTTGTTTTCTTAACGATATCATTTAATAAATTATTCCCTACCAAAGACATTAGCGCACCGGGAACACCATGCCCTGTACAATCTACTGCAGCAACAATTTTCTTACCATCAACTTCAGCACACCAAAAGAAATCTCCAGATACAATATCCTTTGGTTTAAAGATGATAAATGATTCTGGAAATAGATCACGTACTTTCTCTAAAGTTGGTAACATGGCCATCTGAATACGTTCAGCATAGTTAATACTTGATGTTATCTTCAGGTTGTTATCTTCTAACTTTACTTTCTGAGATTCCACCATGTCTCTCTGAGCCGCAATTTCTTCGTTTTGCATTTCTAACTCCGTATTTTTAGAATTAATCTCATCGAATGCACTAGCAATTTCTGCTCTCTTTTCTTCTAATTCTATTGTACGTTCTTTTACCTTCTCTTCGAGTACACTATTCTCTTTTAATTGTTGTTCTAAAAGTGCCTTTTGTGCCGTTTCTTTGTCTTTTTTATAGATCTTGTATTTATCACTTAATGCCAACGATAAGAAGATAACTTCTATAATTCCGCCATACGCTAATACGTTGGTTGTAAAAGCATTTTTCTCTATAAAATTGAATTTCATAAGTGCAAAAATGAACGTTCCTACCAAATAAGCAGTCCATGCAAGAATAAAGAAACGAGCAGATTTATTACCATTTCTCCATATCAATAAGCCCGCTACAAACATTACTAGAGAGTTTACCAATGTCATCTTACTATTTACTCTAACGGCAAAACCGTAAGAAGATAAAAAGGGTAAAATTATACCAATACCACCTAAAACCATTGTAGCAATAAGGGCGTAATTGGCCGACTTAGAATATTTTTCTGATTGCAATGACGACTTCGCATAAAACGAAGAACTTAATATCCATGCACCGATAGAAATTACCGTAACATTGTTGGCAATATTGGGATAGTTTGGAAATAAATATTGGAAATGATGCCCACTTAACGACAAATAGAACGTTGTATTTGCAATAATTGGAAAGGCATAATACAGGTAATTAAAGTCTTTTAGTGACATAAATATCAGTAAATTATAAATAATCATTACCAACATTATACCTATATAAATACCATAAGCTGTTTCTGTTCTTAAATGCTGAATAAAAAAACTTGTTGGTGTTGATATGGCTAAAGGAACCTGTAATGCACCGTCTGTTTGTATTTTTAAATAAAATTCTTTTGTTTCATTATCCTCTAATGATAATGGGTATAAATGAGTTCTAAAAGGTATTTTTCTTTCTAAAAATGGTATCTTATCTCCTATCAATTGATAGTTTATAAGTTCATTGTTTCTCATCTCAAAAACCTCAACAACATCTAGACTACTGTTGCCAATTTCTAGAATAAAGTTTCGTAATGAGCTGCTTTCATTATGTAATGAAAAATGTAACCATAATGGAGCTTCGTTAAAGCCTTGGTTAATTATCTCTTGCTGATTTACTTTAAAAATTACATTCTGTAGTACTTGTTCAAAATCTAAATTCTTAGTAGAATCTAAAAAAACACTAATACTTGAAGAAACATCAGTTACTCTCTCCTCTTCTGTTTTAATTGTAATTGTAGAATTGGCAAAAACGCAAAGGTGTAATAAGCAAAGAAGTAAAGTCAGCTTTCCTTTTAAAAAGTTGAAAGTCATAGGTAGTTATAGTAATAGATAAATACTTGAAGACCCAATTTAAAGATATTTAATGAATTCAGAGCTATAAATTAAAAAGTTAGTTTAAAGTGTACGTTATTATGTACAATACAAATCAAAAAAACACCCCCACTTAAAAAATTAGCTGATTTAATAACTGAGGATGCTCTTCTTACTATGGCAATACAGTTGTAAGCTGCTCTTGTTTAGATGCAATAAAATGGGTCAGTTTTTTTAATTCTCCTTCTACGTCTTGCCACCAATTTGTTGACCAAATTCTATAGGTAACAATACCATGTTGTGCTAAAATTCCTTCACGGTGCAAATCATACCTATACGACTCATTACTAGTATGATAAGGCTTTCCATCACACTCTAAAGCTATTACAGGTATTCCATTTGTGTCTTTTAATACAAAATCGATATAAAAGCCGCCTAATTTATAATTTACCTCAATTTGATTTTTCGGATATATGGAGGTTATAAACGTATATAACTCTCTCTCAAATAGGTGTTTATCTTCTGATTTGATTACTGACTTTATCCCTTCAGAAGCATGATCTTTTAGCGTGTCTAAAATTTGAATTCTTTCTTCTTCTCTCCCATTAGAACAAGCTCTAGCGTAAGCAATATAAGCGTATAAGATAGCTTTACCATTATTACCCGATGTTGCAATCTCTTGAGCGTATCTACTATATACTTCGCTAGGGAAAGAGGTAAATACATGCATTTCTTTTTTGGCTCTAGTAACAATCACATTAAGTAATTTATACCCTTTTTCTACATTATTCAGTTGCCCAAATAACTGTCTAAATACTCCTTCTTTATTCTTTCCAAAAGTAGTTGATAGTAAAATAATATCCCTTTCATCGCCTTGAATGTTTTCTAAATTTTTAATAAAAAAACCATCAGTAGTTAAGCGTTGCATTTTTTTATTAAACAATGCAGAGTATTCGCACTCTTTATATATATGATCCCAAATAACATTTCTCTGTTCCATATTAAAAGTAGCTACGCCTACAGAGGGATAATTTCCTCTAAAATCTTCTTCTAACGTTTTAATATATTCTAGTATATGTGATGCCTCATCAGCGTTAGATCTATCCTTATAGTTACCATCTACTTGGTGTAGCGTAATTGGTGAATAGTTTTCTACATTGGGCATTGGAATTAATCTTGCCCCATAAAATGCTGCATTAGAAAAATCAATCAAATGGGGATGCTGAGATCTATAATGAAAATCTAAATAAGAAAACTTAAAGGCTGAATTTTTAGCAAAAGTCAATAAAGAATCACTATCGTCATCATCTTCTAACAATACATCTCCTCCTTTAGAAAAATAACTTGAAGGAGGCATTTGATGTACATCTCCAGAAATTATCTTATGTTTACCTCTCAACATAGCTGCAAAAGCATCTTCTAATCGCATCTGTGAGGCTTCATCAAAAATTACGACATCATATAGCTCTGCTTGCATGGGTAGAATAGAGCTACATACTACAGGGTTTACCATAGTAATTGGGAAAAATGCCGTGAATAAGTCAAACTCCTTTGCTAAAATTTTTCTTAACGATGTTTTAGCACCATGTGCTTTGTTCTTTCTATAATTAAACAAGAGTTTTAATTCCTGCTTTGTTTTGCCTAAAAGTGCCTTTTTAATGTACTCTCCATGTTGCTGAATAATAAATTTGGCTTGTTCTCTTTTAATTTCTTCTGTAAGTGTTTCTATTTGATGTAATAATTGATTGTCTTGGTTTTGTTCTCCATCAATTTGTCCCTCTACATGTATTAATAATGCATTAAAATACCAATATTTAAAGGTAGCACTCCAATTTTGTACCTCTGTAGTAATTAATATTTCTACTAATTTATTTGCGTGTTCTTTTTCTATTGATAATCTGAAGTGTTTCCAATCGTGGTATTCTTTATAATTTACAATGTTTAAATTTAAACTATTAATTGTATTACTACATTCTTTTAAATAGGCTCTTATTAAATCGTAATGTATAAATAAATAGTCATTTTGATCACTCTCAATAATTTGATCAAATTCTGAAGCAAAAGAAAACATTTGTGATTGTAATTCTTTTGTCGTTATTCTCATCAATTTTAATCTACTACTAAAAATTGATTTCAAATAGATTAACCAATTATTCGAAACTCCTTTTTCATAAAAGTCTACTTCGTATTTTTGTTCTGCTTCATCAAAACTCTTCTCCAAACTATTTATCGTCTTGTTCATTTCTTCTATAAAAGAAATTATTTTTAGACGAGCTGCTTGCGTATATTTTTGTGCAAAAAGACTTTTATCTAGCTGTGTTATCGGTCCATCTAAATCAGCTACTTTTTTATATAAATATTCAGCATCTTCTATAAAAGTAGTCAACTCTTCAAATTCCTGTTCTGTAAAATAGAGCTCGTTTTTTACACCCATTTTCTGAACTATTGCACGGTCTGAATCTGAATAGTTTGTCAAAGTCTCGGCAACAGCATCTTTCCAAGTATAATCTCCTAAAACGTTTATTGTAGCATTCTTATATTTTGTACGTAAATTCTCTTTTACTTTTTCGTATTTATTTCGAATCGATTTATAATTAGTAGTATTAACGGTGGTAGAAGCTACATCTGTTTTACCATCTACAATTTCTCTAATTACATCTACTATATATTTTCGATCTTTATTTACATCATCTATAACAGCACATAAATGTCCTAATCCTAATTTAGATAAATTTGATTTTAGTACTTCAAGCGCTGTTTTCTTTTCACAAACTACTAAGCACTTTGCATTATTCTCTAAAGCATTTGTAAGTATTGCGGTTAACGACTGACTTTTTCCTGTACCTGGAGGTCCTTGAATAATTAGCTTTTTCTCTGTACCTAAAAGATGAATCAGGCGTTCCTGACTTGGATCTACGGTAATAGAAGAGGTGGTATATTTCTGATAGGTCATCCCTTGATAATCCATATCAAACTCTTCGTAGTTATCTTGGACTTCTTTTAAATCTGAAATAATGCTTTCCCTTTGTGCTTTGTATATTCCTAAGACACCACTCCAGGAAATCCATGGCTTACCTTTTTCTGTAATTTTATCTAGCGTCTTCTTATCTGATAATGTTGTTAATTTACCGATAGTATCTAGTTGTGTTGTTCCTAAAATAGAGAGGGTGGTATTGACTACTTCTAGTATTTCATCTTTATCAATTATACCATCGGCAAGCATTTCTTCTGAAATAGGAGGAAGTTTTAAACCATCAAATTCAGATTCTATAAACGACCTTAATTGTGCATTAATTAATACAGCGTGTTCTTCATTTTTAGTTATTTGCCAATTCGATAAACTTTGTGGGTCTTTATTTAAATCAACCCGCCAAATAAATAGAGGAGCACAGATAACCTGTTTATTTACTTTTGGGTTTCTAAATACCAACATTGGGTACCCAAAACCTAAGCTATTTACCCCATGATCTTGATAATCTGTTTTATAATCTATATGGATATTTTTAAGCTTTCTAAAAACTTTTTCATTTAGAAGTTCACGCTCAATTTCATCTTCTTCTAAATGTTGGTAACTAGAGCCAATGTTAAAATCAAATTGCTGTTTAGTTGTTAACTCTTCAATAAAAGCTCCTGATAGATTATTCTGTAATGAGTTTAATTGTGCAATATCTAATCTACTGCGTGAATTTCCAGGAACGGTATTTAAGTGTATAGCTCTTAAATTTCCTACTTTTAATTTTTGTTCTAAGGTACTTACTAAGGCTTTACTATATTTTATGGTTTCTGTTTTATCATCTTTCATCTTAACATTCAGCTTTGATTGGGAATTAAATCATGGTTTTCTATTTTGTAAAAATAAAGAATAGGAGGGTATAGACATACTATATTTTCTTGATATTAGCACTATTAACCTATATTAAGCAGATGCTTAACCTTGTGTTTTTGATCTGTAAATTAACGTATTTCTTATACAACCAGTCTACATTTTTTTGCTTAAAAAAGTAAAGGTACCAATTTGGTACCTTAGATAATTAGATCTCTTCTTTCAGGATATTAGTAAAATAAAATACTTCTTTATTTCACTAGACTAAAATAGCTATTTATTTTGTTATACATTAATAAAAACAAAGGTATCAAATTGGTACCTTACACTATATGTCGATCATTTTTAAAACCCTATACTCTTATCTGGACTAAATTTTTGATATAAAAGAAAAGCCTCATCTGGAGGGATATTAAAATAATCAACCAACATTTTTACATTATTTACTTCACCGTCTCTAATTAAAGAAATTATTTTATTTCTTTTATCATCAACTTTTTCCAATAAATGTTCTTTTGCTAATCCACTTGCATGGTTAACTGATGTAGCTACAAAAGCCAATAAGAAAAGAATTAGAGAAAACAATCTAAAACTATTTGCTGTTATTTCTGCTTCTTTAGTTTTTGTTTCGATAGCTAATAAAAGTTGATTTCTTTTTACTTCTAAAGCTTTTAGTTGCTTTTGAGAATCTAAAAACGTTTGATATTTAGCCCAATTTGTTTTCCCCTTATTAGTATGCTTTGCCGATAAGTTGATAGTTTCTTGGACAGAGTTTATTTGTTTATCTAAAACTTCAGTCGTTGGTATACCAGAAATATTTTTTGCGTGTACCAACTGACCGTTCCATTCAGCATAAAAAACTATACTGATTAATGTGATTGATAAGACTATATATTGATTAATACGACCCGTTTTTTTGAAATACTCTATCAATTGATATGTATAATGATGAGCCAAAAAGACAATGAAAATTGAAATACATCCTGCTAAAAGGAGAGACGAATGTAAACTGAAAAATAAAAAAGTTACATACGTACTATAAAGCATCGATACTGCTATTAGCGAGTAATCGATAATTTTTAAGGGTTTCATTATTTTAATTATATTTGGATTGAAACAAATGTAGATAGTTGAGGTGAGATGCGCCTATCTACAATAACTAGCAGTAAATGCTAAATGAGATTTGTTATTGGGTAGCCAGAGATGACTACCCATTTTCTTTTTCTAGATGTTGATCTGTTGCTTATCAACATAAATTTCAAATTAAAAATCCTTACCTTCTTAGGTTATAGAATATCTAATTTATATTTTTCTATAAGTTCTTTAACCGATTCTTCCATCGATAACTTTTCTACTTTACCCAATTCTTTTTCTAAAGGAGCGTCAATTAGTGTTCTAATTGTTTTATTCACTTTATTAAAAGTAAAAGGCTTTGGCGTATTATTTACAGCCCTTGTAGTAGTTTTCGAAGTAGAAGGATGTAAAGGTTCTATTCCTCTTAGGAAATCTTCTAAATCTGATGGGTTCAAACTTTCTGATGCAAGTGCTTTTAAAGCATCTTCAAATTTTGCTTGAGTAACAGATATTTCACCATCAAAATAAGAATGTTTAAACGCATCACTAACATGATCTAAAATTTCAGCAATTCTAGCATCGCGGATAATAGTACTTTTTCCTACTCCATAATCTTTAGCTAATTGATCATAAAGCTTACCATCTCCAGTTTTATTTCCCTGCTTTCCTTTATTAGTAAGGTAATGATGTCCTCTATAAAAAGACATTTCTCTTTTAGAAAGATTTCGTTTTCCAACTTGGTTTTTAATCATCCAAAGTTTAGCATCATCGATATTATCAATATCAACAATTACTTCTTCAAATTCATAACCATAATCAGCTCCACCTAATTCCTCACATATTTCATAACGGTTATGTCCGTCTAATAAGACTTTCTGACCATTATCGATAAAGAAAAAAGTTAAAGGATCACGAACTCCTTCGCTTTCAATACTATTTTTAAGATTTGTTCTTTCAGATTCCGTTAAAGGTCTTATCCATCTTTTTAACTCATCTAAAACATGAATTTTATCAGAAGACATTTCTTCTTTTTTTGAACCAATTAATTTTGAAGATTTATTGTTATCCGGTAAAAAATCTCCAATGTTTATTCCATTAGACATACTCTATAATTTCTTTTGCCAAACTAACATGCTCATCCATTGCCTTTTTAATACCATCTTTCTCTTGTTTCTTTAAAGATTCATCTTCAAAAAGAGTAAAAATGTCTTTGCCAAATAATGGACCTTTATTATAAGCCATATCACGTACAGCTATTTCTGTATCAAAAACTCTATAATTAGTAGAACGTAAAGCTTCTTTATACTTATTCATGTCTTTAGTTCTACCTGTTTTAGTAAATAAGAAACCCAATACTTCTAAATTAGGATTTTCTTCTTTATAATCATTAATATGACTTAAAACATTATTAATTCCTCTAAAAGCAAATTCAGAAGCATCTACTGGTATTAATGCTCTATTAGAAGCAATTAAACAGGCATCGTTAGAAATTAACGCAAAAGAAGGTGATAAATCGAAAAAGATATAATCATATTCATTCTCTAACTTATCAATTACATTTCTTCTTACTAATTTATAAGACGATGGTCCAGAATTTCTATTTAATGTTTTATTTGTAAAATCAAGATTGGTAGTAGAAGGTATAATATGTAAGTTCTCCTGATATTGTAAAATTGAATCATTCACATCGCATTTACCTTCAATAATATCGGACAACTCCTTGCCTTCAAAAAATTGTGCATCTTTATACCCTAAGTGTTGTGTTAAATTACCTTGAGGATCAGCATCTATTAAAAGTACTTTTTTACCTAATCTAGATAATCCGGCACCAAGGTTACATGCAGTTGTAGTTTTTGCAACTCCACCCTTGTTATTAATAATAGAGATAACTTTAAACTTATCTTTTAATTTTAACCCTAGTGGGGTAAGTACTTGTATTAACTTTTCAATGTACTCTGGTTTTAAATTTTGCTCACCATTTAGTGCTTTATAAAGAGATCTTGTCGGTATTCCTGCTTTTTTTTCAACTACAGAAACTTTCAACATTTCATTTTCTCTTAAAAAATCGAGTATGTCTTTTTGTGTCATGTTATAATTCTATGTATTTATTTAATAACAAAGAAAAGATAATATTTCAAAAACACAAAATAATATAGTTCTTATTTTCACTATTTAGCTATTAAATACACAATCATAGTTAATTTTTTACCTTTTAATGACCTCAATCATACAAAAAATGTACTAAGTAGTAAAATCAATAAATCTATAAGAAGAGTTAAACCATAGTAGATTGACCGTATATAATTAATAATGCAAGTAGATTGCCTAATTAATATAGAAACATGAATTAATTTAGACTAATACAAGTACTTTACTCAAAGTATAGTGGATAGACCATATTTATAGTATCAATAAAATTTTAAAAAATCCAAATCAATATTAAAAACTATCCTCCAATAATTTTAGTTATTGATACTATAAGGTAAATCATAGTAAATAGACCATAAAATACCAGTAGTCTACTCCTATAATTTTAATAATAGGTTCTATTTTGATTAACTACTAGTAGTTTACTCTTAAAGATAGTAGATAGACCATATATTGATTAAGGTAATGCATTAAAATCAAAAAATTTTAAAGTAAAATAGATACACTGCTTATATAGTATTTATATATACTTATTATTTATGGTGCTTGTAACTATCTGTTAAACTGCTAATTACAGCTGTTAAGTATAGTGATTAGACCATATTAATACAAGTACTCAACTTCATTGTTACTAGTACATAGACCTTTTTATACAAGTAGGTTGCATTTAACTATAGGAGTTTACTCAAAAGTATAGTAAATAGACCGTACTTAATACGATTTAAATTATAAAGTTACCATTTTTCATAAAAAATAAATTTGATCATATTAATGTTAATCACTGATTTTCAGTTATATAAAGTCTATATACTAGTAGTTAGACCACATTAATACAAGGAGTTTACATGTAAAACTTAAAAATATCTTCTTTATATCTATTGAAAATGACTAAAGTATAGGAGTTTACTCTTAATACTAGTGTTTAGACCATATCTTAAGTAGAATATTTAAGAATAAAGAAAAGGAATTAATAGTAAAATAGATATACTGCTTATATAGTATTTATATATACTTATTATTTATAGTGTTTGTAACTATCTGTAATACTGTGTTTTACAACTAATAAGCATAGTATTTAGACCATATTAATACAAGTATTCTACTCTATTACTACTAGTACTTAGACCTTTTTATACGAGTAGGTTGCATTTAACTATAGGAGTTTACTCAAAAGTATAGTGAATAGACCATATTGAAGAAATGTTGGTTAAATAGTAGTAGATTAAATTAACTTTTGATATTAAATATAGAGTACCTGGAATGGTTTAACACGATAATGTACATTACTCGAATCAAAATCATAGTTATTAATACAAGTACTTATTCTTAATACTAGTAGTTTAACCATAAAAATTAATAATGATTAGAGTATTTTCAAGATATATATTGCTAATACTAGTGTTTAGACCATATTATTTCAATAAAAAGAAGCTTTAATGACCATTTTGTTGTGTAAACTACTTGCCTTTAAAACTTTTGCTTCAATTTTTCTAATTATCACAGTTTTTGATGCCTTTAAATTATAAATACAAGGAATTTACATTCTTAATGCTAGTGAGTAGACCATAATAAAACGTAAATACAAGTTGAAGTCCAATATTTTACATTGATTTTCTTGTAAATACTAAAGCAAGTCCGTATATATGTGTGGACTTATACCCGTAATTATAACTCATTGAGTTAATTACAGTAATAAAAAGAGTATTAAATTGAAAATATATGGTCTAACTACTAGTAACTAATTATTTCTACTAGTAGTAGATCTTGATATTAGCCTTATGGACAATATTTTAACTAAAGTATGGGTGAAGCGTCATAATAACTTAGTACGCGCTCACCAAAAAACAACATTAAGTTTAACAGCTCAAAAGCTTTTGCTATTTGCCTTTACACACAAAGAGCAAGAAGAGGATAAAGTTTTGGAGTTTCGTGTTGCAGACTTTTTAGGTAGAAATCCAGGTGGAAAAGATATCAAGAACATTGATCAGGCATGTGATGAATTATCTTCTTCTAAAATTAAAGATGGTAGTGGAATTACAGATAATGATTATGATTCTAAAGATTTTAATAGAAAATACATCACGTTATTTGATACAATTGAAATCAACAAAACAAGAGTATCATTTAAATTCAACAGAACATTTAAACAATATTTAGGGCCGTCATCTAACTATACGCAATACTTGTATAGTAACCTAAAAGATATGAGGTCACCACACGCTGTACGCTTGTATGATTTCATTACTGGAGGTGTTGGTAAGTATGAAAGACGTAAAGTTGAATTGAACGAACTGAAGAGCGTTTTAGGGGTTAGTACAAAGAAGTCTTACAATGTTTTTAATACATTTAAAAATTCTGTGCTAGAACCAGCCGTTAAAGGAATAGATAAAACAACTGATATTCACTTGTCTTATGAACCCATTAGAGAAAGAGGGCGTAAGTACACCCACATTATTTTCTATTTTCATAAAAAGAAAGTACTCCCTAAACGTACTGACCTAGAAGTGACTAATGCAGACGGTTTAACACCAGAAAATGCAGCCAAAGTGGCTTCTATGCGTGCCATGAATTTATCTGATGTAATTATTCAGGCAACGATCAAAGAATTATTAAATCAGCAGAAAGAAAGTATCTTAGATGATATTGAAGAAGCTGAGGTAGTGACATCTACAATTGGGCAGCAAGATTTATTTAATAACAAACCTACTCCTGACACTGAAAATACAGCCAATGACTTTGATTCTAAAGTTAAAAAAATAGAATTACGCCTTTCTGAACTTGGTTTAACTAAAAATACCATTCAACTAGCTGTAAAAAAGTATAAATTGAACCCTAAATTAAAAATTTGGATAGAGATGAATAATCTTAAAATGGCCGTAAGAGATGGTCAATCTTTCCCAAATAAGCATACTTTAAAAAAATGGATTGAAGAAAATGACTAATTTTCTATCCGCGACATTAAATTAAATAGACTTAAGATTCATTGATAAAATATTATTTAATACTGCTTTTTGTTGCCTTGTTTTTTTCTGAACATGCAATAGGGCAGAGCGATTCTACGTATTGCTATCGTAATAACTTTATTCCTACACCAACATTTACACATTCTCCAGAAAACGGAAGTATTCTAGGCGTAGCTGGAGTATATCAGTTTAAAGTAGATAAAACAGACGAACAGTTACGATCTTCTTATGCTCATCTATGGTTAGCTTTTAATTTAGATGGCGAATTTTATGGTGATATGAGGTATAATATCTATACCCGTAACAATAAATTTTATTTAGAAGGTGCTATTTCAAGAGATTATATTTATGACTATTTCTATGGAATAGGTAATAGTGGAAATAACACGTTACAGAATAATATAAATTTTAAATCTACTTATATTTTTCAGAAAGCATTGTATAATTTGGGTAACAATAACTATTTAGGTTTACAAGCAACGTACGAAAAAAATGATGAGTTTACTGTAACAGGAGAACCAATTGAAGGAACTACTCCTAACGGTTTTACACCTTATCAACTAGTTGGTTTTGGTGGTTTATATGTAAATGATGAAAGAGACAGTAGAGTAACACCTACAAAAAAACATTACTTTGAATCTTCTATCATGTCATATTCCAATAAATATGGTAGTGATTATAATTTTATGTCTGTAGTAGTAGATTATAGACGCTACATTCCCTTAGCTGCTGATTACAATATTCTTGCGTTTCAAGTAAAAACAAACTTTACAATAGGAGACCCTCCAATACAAAAATTAGCCATGGTAGGAGGGCGACAAATAGGTAGAGGATATATATCGGGGCAATACAGAGATAACCATGCATTACAAGTACAAACAGAGTATAGAACCGACTTATTTTGGCGTTTAGGTACAGTGGTTTTTGCTTCGGGATCTGTTATAGCCAATGATGTTAACGATTTATCTACTTATTCTAATGTACTTGTAGCAGGAGGAGCAGGCTTACGATTTAACCTTAATAAGAAAGATAAATCAAATATACGTTTAGACTTGGGGGTAAATAACCGAGGAGAAACGGGAGTGTATATAGGCTTTGGAGAAGCATTTTAAATAAGACTATCACATATTTAACTTCTTGATTAGTTAAGATTATTATTTTATCTTAGTTCTACATTCATCAGTAGAATCTATTTAATAAAACCATTATTGGTTTAGCATAACCCATTAACACATTTGAAAAATTCTTTTATTATTCATAAACCAACAGATACTGTTCTCCAGAGTATAGTTGATTATTACTTTTATGTAGATATTCCTGTAAAAGAATTGGCATTTAAAGAGGAGTATATCTTACCATTTCCTCGGATAACCTTTGGCTATTTTTTTGAAAATCGGGTTTTAGTAACCAATAATTCTTTAGATAAATCTATTGAGAAAGATATGGTTATTTCTAAAATTTCTGTGAACAAAATATCAGTTAAACCACTTACCGAGAGAGTGAAAATGATAGGAGCTCATGTTAGACCTTATGCATTGGCTTTCTTAACTGATGAAAACATATCTAACCTTCCATGGCTTATAAATACGAAAGATTTATTTAAAGAAACTGCTATATCCTTTAAAGATAAAATTGATAAGTGTAACTCTCCCAATGAGATGTTTGATGAAGTGGAAAATATCTTTTTAGAAACCTTATTAGATAAAGATTTGAGTACAATAATCAATGCAATTGAACTTATAGAAAAACATAAAGGAAATATTGAAATTTCAAAAGTAGCTTTAAAAATTGGTGTATCTGAAAGAACGCTTAGAAATCACTTTTATAAGAATGTAGGTTGTTCTCCAAAGGAGTATGTTAACCTATTAAAATTGCAACAGTCTGTACACCAAATGGGAAATAAAGAGGAGTCTTTAACAACAATAACTTATGCACAAAATTATTCTGATCAGGCACATTTTACAAACTCAGTAAAATCTATAACTGGTTATTCTCCTAAAGAAATTCAGAAAAAGATAGCTGATTTCCGATTCTTACAATTTTAAAATAGATACTTTTCCGAAGTTTGTGATTATCAATAACATAAACTCAATCTCATGACAAGGAAAAATATCTTAAAGATTCATATTTTAGCAACAATTATAGCTGTACTTACTATAAGTTCATTTTTTTCTGTTTCATTATGGGCAGAAATTAATGATGATCTAGAAGTAATTAAAATTGTAAAAGAAGGTGTTGTTAAATGCCTGCCATTACTTATTATTGCTATGCCATCGTTGGCAATTACAGGGAAAAAGCTTGCGGGTAATTCTAAGAATAAAATTGTACTTAAGAAAGTAAAAAGAATGAATTACGTTACGATAAATGGCGTTATATTAATTTCATTAGCTATATTTTTATACTATCGTTCTCATTATTTAACTATCGATTCTGTCTTTTTATATGCTCAAGGAGCGGAGTTTATTTTTGGACTTTGTAATCTTAGATTAATAGTATTAAATGCTAAATCTGGATTAAAATTATCAAGAAAAATTTAATAACTCCTCTCTAAACTAAATTATGACAAAGACTATTTTATTAATTATTTCACTCATATTAAATTTCAATACTATGAATTTAGCTCAATCAGATACAAAGAAGTGGTTAGATAGAAAAGAATACCCTTTTAAAAGTAATTATATAGAATTACCTATGGGAAATATGCATTATTTAGATGAAGGAGAAGGAGACCCGATTGTTATGGTACACGGTAACCCTGGTTGGTCTTTTGAATTCAGAAATATTGTAAAGCAAATGTCTAAAACAAATAGATGTATTGTGCCAGATCATATAGGTTTTGGTTTATCAGATAAACCGTATGAGTGGGATTATTTACCTAATGAACATGCTCAAAATTTAGATACTTTACTAGAAAGTTTAGACCTTAAAAATATTACTTTAGTTGTTAATGATTGGGGCGGACCTATCGGTTTATCTTATGCTTTAAAACACCCAGAAAAAATTAAGAAAATTGTAATAATGAATTCTTGGATGTGGTCTGTTGAGAATGAAGAACACTATCAACAATTTAGTAAATTTATGGGGGGAGGCTTTGGTAAATTTATGACCAAAAACTTCAATTTCTTCGGAAAAGTGGTACTTAAAGGAGTTTTAGGTGATAAAAAAAGCTTACCTAAAAATATCCATAAACATTTTTATAAACACATGGAAACACCTCAAGATAGAAAAGGGTGTTACACTTTCCCAAAACAAATAATAGAAGCTAGTGATTGGTTGGATAGTTTATGGAAGCAAAAAGAAAAAATAGATAATATTCAGACCGTAATTATTTGGGGTATGAAAGATAGAGCTTTTAGGGAACAAGAATTAAATTATTGGATCGAAAACTGGAAAAACCCAGAGATTATTAAGTTAGAAAATATAGGTCATTTTCCACAAGAGGAAGATCCTGAATCTTTAATTAAAGTGTTGAAAGAAGAGTAAATAAATCTAATAATTGATATAAAAACAAAGAGGTCATTTCAATAAAAATAATTTTATGAAATGACCTCTTAATTTTTTGCATCAAAGACTATTTTTTAGCCTTTTCAGTTTTTTTCTTTTTTTCTGTGTTGGTTTCAGTAGTAGCTTCTACTTTTGTTTCTTCTACTTCATTTAAAGAAGAGGACATTCTTATATCCTTTGTGTGATTTTTCACTTGTCTCATTGGTGTGAGTTTTTAGTTGAATAATTAGTTGTACTTATTTAAGTATTACGGAATATACAGAAACATAAATTTATCTCCTAATAATAAGCATGTTAGTTGATTAATAAATATTTTTTCAATAAAAAAGGAGATAGAAATTAATCTACCTCCTGTTTGAATATTTTATATTTTAAAGCGACCTTTCAATTATAACAAGTACTGCCATAAACGCCACTATTGTCACCGGATTAATAACCTCGTCAATAATATTTACAATCTTCTTCATATAAGTTTATTTTTAAATGAATTACCTATTAGCTGGTAAATAGGTTATATGAATAATAAAGCTATATGTATTAATACGTTGATAAATATGTAACAGACACTTTTTTTAGTAAAAGTATGTTAACTATTTAATGGTATGTAACATCGTTTCTTATGACGGTACACGATTCTAGTGTGTTGAACCTATTTAATCAATATAAGTATCTATTTTCTTGATGGCTTTACCATTTTCTTTTTCTACGAGGTTTAATACTATTTGATATTCTCCTTTTGCATATTCAGGAATACTATATTGTGCATGGAATGTACCTTCTTCAAATTTATCATAAATATAAGATGCTCTCCATTGTTTATTTTCCATAGAAGATAACTGTAATGGATGGATATCTACCTTTATATAACCCATTTCTAAATACTGTATATCTGCAACAACTTCCAGTAAATGAGATTGTTGATTTGAATTAGTAACACTTGCATACATGTCTTTTATCTCTGTAAAAGAGGCATTATTTACATCGTGCTGATTACAAGAAGTAATACTCCAAAACGTACTAATAAGTAAAATAAATTGTATTATTTTCTTCATATAATTTAGCTAATTCTATTAATTAATTTGATCACTATATATATAGTCGCATAAAACACCTAAAAGGTTGACATTTACATGATATCTTAACTTTTTTATTGATTAACAAAGCCAATAATTAGTTTTTTAACCTTCTTAAATCATGTTTTAAGCTATCGATAGTGATTTATATTGTGTAGTAACTTTAGTTTATCATATGATAAGTAATGGTAACGCGTGAATATAAATTAAAAATATCCGTAATATTCTGATTATCAATTTATAATATATAATTTTTTCAATTAAAACCAATAACAAAAATAACTACTAGACGGGTATTCTACTCATCAAAAAAATAAAACAATTGATTTAAATTTGTGACATAATCGAAAGCTACGACTATTGGAAAACTTTATTATTACTTAAAATTACAGGAATGAAATAGTAATTTCTCTTGTTTACATTACACTAAAAGTCTCCAATTTCAACATAATAATTAGTTTCGCTTTTTCAGAATAACCTTTCAGTACAATAATTTTTTATTGTATTGCATTTATAACTAAAATTTAATTAAAATGATAGCAAAAGTAAAGTACACAGTGGAACGTAAGTATTCTGGAACGATCTCGGTAATCTGTAAGTCAACGGATACTAACCAAGTAATTATTAACAAAGCAAAGAGTGTTTTAAGAACTTCCGGTCACAAAGAAAGTAACATTAATAACCTTAATGTGCTAAGTAGAGCATAGCGTCCTAATTGCTCAGTTTAAAGATTATCACGAATAAAATTCCTAAACTATACTTAAGTTCGTGATAATCTTCTTTTAGAAATAGTGATATTTTCTCTTTCATGTTATTATAAATTGATAGTAATACTTAACTACATTTTATCTACTTACATGAAAAATCTATTAATAACAGCAATTTTATTTGCTTGTACACAATTTCTATACGCCAATGAACCAATAGAGGCGAAATTAGAAAACCGTACCGTTACAATACATACTATTGAAGAATTAGATGATGGTCTTTATGCCTTATCATATAGTTGTAATGGTGGTAGAACATCGGCATTAGTATACCAAGGATACGAAGAGTTAGAGAATGCTGTTTCTGGACACACAATTTCTCATTTTTTAGATGCAGAAGAAGAACCTTTAAAGAATGAGGAGGAGATCCATACTTTATCACAATTATTTAATGGAATAGTCGATTAGATGCTACTCAATTGTTTTTTTAACTGTTGATAATCTAAGAAATAGGTTAAGCGTATTGATACTGTATTCAATTGTGGTTCAGTCCACATTTCTTGCATATTTTGAGAAAAATTATAAGTTGCATTATAACTAGATGACCCTAATTCATTACGCCACATTGCAGTAAGAAAACTACCGGGTAAGAATTCCCAACTATAAGACATCTCAAGGTCGAATGTATTATAATTGGTATTTTGAGTTGGGTTACCATTCTCATCCATATCAGTATAGTCTGTTGGAAACAAATCTCCATCTTTAGATAATTGATAAAACGCATCATAATTTACCCTTCTCCAATAATGTCTTAAGCGTAATTTTAAAGACATTTTTGGGGTGAAATAATATTTTGAAGTGATGTTATTTTCGAAGGTTTTTACATCTCGATTCCCATAAATTACTTGGTCTACACCTCCATTAGTATCGTATAATGTTGTGGTGTAGCCTTTTTCATCTCTTTGATTATTCCAAGAAATAGAGTGGGTGAGGTCAAACCTATCAGTAGCTCTATAGGTTTGTGAGTAACTGATATAATTATCGATCTGTTGGTATTTTGGTCTGTTCCAATAACTTATTCGCAGACTACCATAATACTTTTGCCTGTCATCAGATGTTAAAGTTATACCACCATTATTAGACGCATATTCTTTAAAATAATAGCCATCTTCTCTTGGTCCAAAGTAATCATAAGATATCCCTGGTTGATAAGCTACATCAAAATTAAAACTCCAAAAATTATTAAAAAGTATATATCCATCGCCCCAAATTCTTTTTGTGATATTGTCTTTTGTACTGTATAACCAATTTTGATTATACCCGACTCTCAACCAATATTTTTGATAAAAATTAGTGGCAATAAATTCATGGTAGGAAACATCGGTACTTGCATAAATCTCATTATTAGAACTATTGTATCCCATGTCATTAGGGTTATAAGTATCAGATTCTATATTTAATGAGCCCCAGTACCGCCAATTACCACTAACTTTCCCACCACTAGTAGAGATTTTATGACCCAATAAAGTATATGGAGAGGTTGCTAAATCTTCTGTATTTTCAGAAGGGAAAAATTCTTGACTTAAAGAGCCGAAAGCATTTATTTTATAGGTATTTGTTCTATCAAAAAGCTGCATATCTAAAGAAGATACATTAGACGACTTATAGTCGTCTCCTCTATAAACGTTATTGTTCATAACGCCAATTTTAGAGTTATTTGGTAAACTTTGTTCAATAGAAATCATATTAAAATTAGTGAGAGGGTCGGCCATTACTTCACGTTTTTCGCCCGTAACACTATCTTCAATAATTGCATATGTTTCGTTCGTTATGGAATTTAGAATACCAACACCTAACCCCTTTTCTGTTATACCTGTTAGCTTTGTATTATTGACAATTGGAGCATCTGTAGGTTTATACCTATAGCTTTCATTTTCATCTAATAAATCATCAGAAGGAGTATTGTGGTTCTGTCCTATACGTCTTGAATAAAACTGATCATGTTTATTAAAAATAGTTGTTCCTTGAGTGAAAAAATCACGAAATTCACCATACTGTACTTCATAAGCAGATAGATTAAGCACTTCATTATCAGCTTGTACTTGTGAGAAATCAGGTACTAAACTAACATCTAAAGTAAAACTTTGTCCTAAACCAACTTTAATATCAGCTCCTCCAGAAAAAGTGTTAGCTACCTGTCCTGACCCTTCTTTACTCATGGCTACATTACTAATATAAGGCGATAAAGATAAACGGAGTGGGGGAGTTAAATCATATAATCCTCTAAGTGTACCAAACTGATTAACATAGCCAGATTTATTGGCATCAATAGGGTTCCAGTAGGTAACTTCACCTGTCCGAGCAATTACTCTTCCAAAGTTTAAACCCCATATTTGTTCATTTCCATTAGGCATTCTTAAAGCTCTATATGGAATTGCCATTTCTACAGCCCAACCATCTTCATTTACTTTTACAGCACTGCTCCATATCTCATTCCAATTACCATCCCAACCAGAAGTTCCTTGTATTCTATCACTTTGAACTCCAGATGCACTTACTACAAATTCATATGCATCTTGTTGTGTGTTATAGGTGTCAAAAGAAGCAATAAAAAAGTCTCCACCATTACCTCCAGAATCTCTTTCTCCCATATTTGTTCTAATAGAATCGGGAGCTGTATCGTATAACTGTGCACTTATATAGATTGCGTAATTATCATACGCTACTTGAATTTTACTTTTTTGAGAAGATAATGTATTGTTATTGGGAGAATTCTGTATAAAAAAACCTTCAGATATATATTTATTGTCCTCATTTTTATCAAAAAGTACAGTAGTGCTACCTGCAGTTAAGTCATTTAAATTATAAGGGTCACTCCAAACCTGATCATCTAATATACCATCAATTTTAGGAGCATCAGCAGATGGCCAGGCATGAATATTTTTTCTTGAATGTTGCTGTTGGGCATTCAGTAAATGTGGCATGCACATAAAAAATACAATACAGCATTTTATGGCGTTATTTATTAGGGATAACATGTTAGTGAATTGTTTGCTTTACTTAAGTTTATACAATTTCACAGTTCTAAACGCCTTATCCAATACTTTTATAGAACCTTAAGTTAACGTTTTAAATATTGTATTTTTTTGACAAAAATATTTTAGAATTGAGGTATTCTTGAGATAAAAAACAGACATCATTTACTGAATAAATAATGTCTGTTTTTAATCTATTAGGGTTGAAGGATTTATTATTTAGCTTGAAACAATAAATCAGCAAATCTATCTTCAAATTCACTCTTTAAAATTGCATCTGCCGCTTTTTTGATATCATAATCAAAACGTTTAAACTCAATTTGCAAACTATCTGATTTATCCGATCGGTAAGTATTATCTATCGTCAAAATTGCATAACAACCTTGTGAGTTTCCATCTTTAGGTTTCCCAATAGAACCTACATTTACAACATGTAAATAGTTACCATTATCTGTAATTATTCTATGATAAGGTTTATGTGTGTGTCCACAAAATAATATATCTGCATCATTTTCAGTTATCATTGAAATTACTTCTTTTTCTGGGTAATCTTCCACGAGGTAATCATTAATGGCTTTTGTACTACCATGTACTAAAAGACAACGTGCATTCTGTTCTGTAAATTCAATTTTCCGTGGTAATGCTAGTAGATAATCAAGGTGTTTTTTAGAAAGATAACTTTTGGTAATGCTTCTATTAGAATGTTCACCTTCTCTATCCAGAAACCGTTGTGCTTCATCATGATTACCTAGTACACAAGGAATATCATTTTGTATAAAAAAATTAATTATTTCTTTAGGCCAAATATTATAACCTACTAGATCACCTAGGCAATACATTTTATCTACATTTTGTGTAGCAATATGCTTTTGAAAGGCTTCAAATGCAGGTAAATTAGCATGTATATCAGAAAAAATAGCAATTCTCATAATTGGAAATTAAAAAGCACAAGCAGAGAATTCTACTTGTGCATATATATTATACTTCTTGAGTTGTTTCTATAATTGAGGGTAATATTTGATTTTCTATTAAATAAGGAATTGTAACAATTCTATCACTTACCTTACCATCTAAAGTATCAATTAAACTATTTTGATGTGCCGCTCTTTGTTTCAAAATAGGGTCTTTTATAGCACCTGTTAAAGATAAATCCTGGTTTACAACCCAAGCATAAGGAGTAATGCCAGCCCTTTTTAGATCATCTTGTAAACTCTCTGCCTCTCTAATAGGAGTCGTTTCAGCAAGCGTTACAATTACAACTTTGGTTACCTTTGGATCCTGAATCATCATAAAAGGAGTAGTTAATTTTCCTGTATCTCCTTTATCATGTTTCATTACTTCTTTATGGTAACTTCCAGTAGTGTCTAACAATAATAAAGTATGTCCAGTAGGAGCAGTATCAATTACTACAAATTGTCTTTTTGCCGCTCTTGTTACTTTAGAAAAAGCATGGAAAACGGCGACTTCTTCAGTACAAGGAGAATTTAAATCTTCTAAAATTAATTTCTTTTGCTCTTCTGTTTTTCCAGCACCTCTATGCACCATTACTTTATCAATATAACGTTGTTTTTCTACCCTAGGGTCAATACGTTCTACTGTTAAAGTTTCCGGAATTTTATCCAACTGGTTTATATAATCAGATAAATGTGCAGCAGGATCAGTAGTAGTTAAAGTAACTTTATGACCTCTTTCTGCTAACATGACTGCAATAGCAGAAGCGGACATTGTTTTACCAACACCACCTTTTCCCATTGTCATAATTAGCCCCTTTCCATCTTTAGAAAACTCATCTACCAAAGAGGTTAAATTATTTAATTGATGTCCTTGGTTTATTTCTGCTTTTTCTTCTGATAAAATTTCAGTTTGTTTTGCTGATGAAAAGACAGAACGAAGCTTTTCTAATCCTAAAATATTATAAGGTAATAATGGGAAATCTTCTTTTTCAAGTTGAGTTAAATGCTTAGGCAGTTTTTCAATCGCAGCTTTTGATTTACCCGATATCATCATTGCAATTTCATCATTAGTGTTCACAGCAGTAAAAATACCATTGATTAATAACTTCTGATTATCCATTCCTAACTCAAAAAGTTCTTCACTTGTTCGGTCAGCTTCTTTTAAAGATGCTGCATCTGGTCTAGTCACTAAGAAGAAAGTTGTTTGTTTTGAATCTCTTAAAGTATCAACCACATTTTTATAACGTAAATGATTACTTTTTAATGCAGTTGATGGACCAATACAAGAAGCTCCCTCGTTATGGTCTAAAAAAGAACTCCAAGCTTCTGGTAATTCTAACAGCCGTAAAGTATGCCCTGTTGGAGCAGTATCAAACACTACATGATCGTACGCATCATAACTTGCTTCACCAGAAATAAAGCGCGTAAATTCATCAAAAGAGGCAATTTCTACAGTACAAGCACCAGATAACTGTTCTCTTACTTTATTTTTATAAGTTGGTGTTGCAAGCATGCCTAAAGAAGAAACGGCTCTTTCTTTATAAGCTTCACCAGCATGTTCAGGATCAATATTTATTGTTGATAATTGAGGTAAAATAGTGTGTTTCTTTATAACATCACTTACATCTGTAGCCAAAACATCAGATAAGTTAGAGGCAGGATCAGTACTTATTAATAATACTTTATTTCCCGCATCTGCTAATTGTACAGCAACAGCACTAGATAAAGACGTTTTACCTACGCCACCTTTACCAGTAAAGAATAAGAATTTTGTATCGTTGAACTTCATGATATATCTTTATGTGTAGTTCACCAAATAAATCAATTATTTTACTCGGAGAACTGATTTTAAAACTAAACAATAAAAAGAGATGCTTCGCTTAGCGAATTCCACATTACTCCTTTGTTTTACACTCATCTTTTCAATTCCGCTGTTTGCCCAATCAACAGTTACTTTTGATAGGATGAAAGTAGCAGAATGGAGTGGTAGTACCATTGGAGATTGGGGTTACTGGTCTGGTCGAGAACCCGGAAATATCAATATTGATTTTGATGAAACACAAAATATTGCTGTTCTTCATTATCCTAAATACACTTTCTTCTTTATACAATTAAAATACGAAGGAATGTCGTTTGAAGAGGAAGATACGTATGTGTACAATACTAAATTTATAATTGTACAACATAAAGTAGGAGAATCACCAGCACTTACCGAAGAACTAATTAAAGAATCAGTAGCTCGGTCAGGAGAAATAACTTTCAAGAACCGCACCTTTAAAAAAGTTTCTAAGAAAGGAATTAAAGGCTTGAAGAAAAACTTGGAAGTGTCATTCTATATTGATGATACGAAGAAGAAATTCTGTTATATCAAATCAATTGATAGTTATCTCACAAAGTTATATTAAAAAGTTAGGCAACTTAAGTGTAGCTGCCTAACCTTTGATTTATTTTGTATAATATTTTTTTCTAAACCAGAAGGCTAAATTTACAAGAGCAATCAATGCAGGAACCTCAACTAAAGGTCCTATAACTCCTGTAAATGCTTGGCCAGAATTGATACCAAATACACCAATAGCAACTGCAATAGCCAATTCAAAATTGTTACCTGTTGCCGTAAAAGCTATTGCTACATCTTTTTCGTAATCTGCCCCAAAGTATCTTGCTAATAAGAAGCTCAACACAAACATAATTACAAAATAGATAACTAGAGGAATTGCAATTCTAACAACGTCCATAGGTATTTCAACAATCATTTGCCCTTTTAAAGAGAACATTAATACAATTGTAGATAATAGAGCAATTAAAGTAATAGGAGAGATAGCAGGAACAAATTTAGTATCATACCACTCTTTACCTTTTGCTTTTACTAAGATCTTACGACTCAAAAAACCTGCAATAAAAGGAATACCCAAATATATAAATACACTTTCGGCAATTTGAGACATTGTAATGTTTACTTCTAAACCATCGTACCCAAATAAAGGAGGAAGTATAGTAATAAATACATAAGCATATACACTGTAAAATAACACTTGGAAAATACTATTTAAAGCAATCAAACCTGCGGCATATTCAGAGCTACCTTCAGCAAGGTCATTCCATACAACTACCATTGCAATACAACGTGCTAAACCAATTAAGATTAAGCCAGTCATATATTCTGGATAATCATGTAAAAAGATTAATGCTAGTGCAAACATCAAAATTGGTCCAATAATCCAATTCAATACTAATGAAACTGAAAGTACTTTTACGTTTGTAAATACTTTTCCCAGTTCTTCATATTTTACTTTAGCTAAAGGAGGGTACATCATTAATATTAACCCAATAGCTAAAGGAATATTTGTTGTACCAATAGACATATTATTAATAGCATTAGCTCCAGAAGGAAAGAAGTAACCTATCCCTACACCAATTGCCATTGCAAAAAATATCCATAGTGTTAAATAACTATCTAAAAAGGATAATTTTTTAGGTTGCTTTTGCGGACATAATGGATCCGCTTCAATAGATTTATTCATGATTCGGTTTAATAATTATATTTTTGAAAAGGCATAAAGTAATTCTCTAGCAATCTGACGGCATCTTTCATCGTATTTTGCTTCTTGCTCTGGAGTACCATCAAATGCTTTAGGATCTTCAAATGGTAACGAAATACGTTCTGCACCAATAATTACAGGACAATTTATATCTGCATGATTACATGTCATGATTGCACCAAACCCATTCTGAGGGTTAAAAGGGTTATCGTATGTTTTAGAAAAACCAATTATTGCAGGTTGATCTTCATCAAATTTTATAGCATAAACAGGGTTTGAACTTTCGGATAATTTAGATATTTCTAAACCAGCTCTAGTTAATGCATTCGCAGCAGAAGGGAACATTGCAGTAGCTTCTGTACCTCCAGAATAAGCAAAAACATTATTGAAACCATAATGGTACGCAGCAATTTGAGCCCAAACTTGAGAAAGATGACTTCTTCTCGAATTATGTGTACAGATTAGAATAATGTTAGCTAATCCATCTTGAGCTAATTTTTGGGAAACAAAAGTAGAAATGACTTCTAATGCAGCTTTCCTTTCTTCAGAAATTAGGTCAAATTCTTGCTTGGCCTCTTCAATATAATTTGATAATGTTGTATTCATCTTTTTATTAATTAGCAACAGTTGTTGTTTTGTAATCCTGTTAATATATCTTGGAAGTAGGTGTTTACTTCTTGCCATATTGATTCATCAATACAGTAGTTCACACTATTCCCTACAATAGTCCCTTTAATAAGACCAACTTTTTTTAATTCTGATAAGTGACGCGAAATAGTTGATTGTGCTAAAGGAAGCTCATCTACTAATACACTGTTCACACATTCCTTTTTATTTGCCAAGTATTTGATAATAGACAAACGGGCAGGATGACCTAAAGCTTTTAAAATTTCTGCCATATTCGTAATGGTAGGATCGAAACCTTCTATTTTTGTAATTCCCATATCGCAATATTACGATATTGCGATGTAAAAAGATATACTCTTACTGTTAATAAATGGTTAAGAATTCTATTCTAATACCTTTATCTCTAGTTTTTCATATAGAACTTGAAAATAAATTACAGATAGGAGGAAAAGTAGACTTTTTTAATACCTAATGAATCAACTTTAACCTTAAATAGGAATACTATACAAAATAGTACTTAATGAAAGAGGT